>JAIOIE010000033.1 GCA_019912665.1 Deltaproteobacteria bacterium | reverse complement strand
GCAAGTGCTCGCCGTTGCCGACGTGCTGCGCACCCTCGGCTTCCAGGCGCCGTGACCGCAACAGGGAGATGCCGCCAGGCGGATCGTCGCCGCCGCCCAAACCGCCGGAATCACGCGGATCGTGACCGCCGACTACACCCGGCCAGCAGGGTCGAGCAGTTGCTCCCCGAAAACTGGGCGCGGTTGTTCGCCAAGAAGCCGGCTGTCGAAGCCGCATCCGTGTAGCTCGCGAACCGCCAACTACCGTCATGCCGCCAAGAGCCGCGGCCTTCCCGTCGGACGCTTACGTCGATCGCTGCAGATGCCGCCGGCTGACGACTTCGAAGAGCAGGTCGCCGTAGCGGCCGTCGTAGGACAGGTAGCCGACCTCGTCGAGGATCAATAGCCTCGGCCCGCAGTAGCGGCGCAGCCGCCGCGTCAACGCCGCAGACGAATCCTGGGCCGCAAGGTCGTTCAGCATCTCGCTGGCCGTTACCCGCCGCACGGAGTGCCCATGCTGCAGTGCCTGATAGCCGAGGTTCTGGGCGATCATCGTCTTGCCGAGGCCGCACGGGCCGAGCAGCACGACGTTGGTCGCCTCGTCGAGGAATGAGAGCTGCAGCAGATCCTCGACCTGGTCGCGGTCGATCGTGTCCGGCCACTCCCAGTCGAAGTCGGCCATCGACTTGAAGGCGCCGAGCCGCGCGCCGCGGATGCGCCGCTCCAAGCTGCGGCGATCACGCTCATCCTCCTCGACGCCGAGGTACTCGCGCACCCAGTCCTGCTTGCTCAACGACTCCCAGTTCGCCAGCAGACCCCAGAGCCCGAGCCGGCGAGCGCGGTCTCTCAACTCGGCCTCACGTTGCATCGCCACGCGCCACCTCCTTGCCGATCAGGTCGTAGCTGCACAGATCCGTCGGCGCGATCGCCGCATTCAGCACCCGATCGTCGTCCGGCAGATCGGCCTTCACCGCCGGCGGCAGCCCAGCAGCGTGCCGTTGCTGTTCGAGCAGTTGCCGCACCGAATGGTGATGCGACAACCCCTTCGCCAGACATTCGCGGATGGCTTGCTCCAGCGGGCCGGCACCGAAGGTGTCCAGCAGGTGCACAAAGTGCTGCGTCGCCCGGCCCAGATTGGTGCCACTCTCGGCCAGCTTCAGGAAGAGCTGCTGGGTGCTCGGCGCCGATTGCGCCAGCCGATCCAACGCCCGGTGCTTCCGCGCTTCGCCCTTGCTCTTCTTCAGCTCGGCGATGTGCGCGCTGTCTTCGATCACCAGCCCGCGATCGAAGCTGCGAGCGTGTTCGGCCACGACCTTGCCGTCGACCAGCACGCGCAGCCGGGCCAACGTCGCCCGCACCTCGACCAACCGCCGTGCCAACGTGTGCGGCACCGAGTAGTCGTTGCCCTCGAAACGCACGTGCGGCGTCTTGCCAACCCGCACCGCCGCCACCTCCTCGGTCTCGTAGGCGTTCTCCGGCAGCGCCCGCAGCCGCGGCTGCTCCTCGGCAAACGCCATCGCCACCGTCTTCTGCTTGTCCTCCGGCCACGGCCGCTCGCTCGCCTCGCCGCAGCACCACGCCTCCGCCTGCGCGTTCAGGTCGTCGAGGTCGCGCCATCGACGGGCCGGCCAAAACGACGTCCGCGCGTAGCGGATCGCCCGTTCGACACGCCCCTTCTCGTTGCCGCGCGCCACGGCCGTCGGCCGGATCTCGAAGCGGTAGTACTTGGCGAATTCGACCAGCCGCGGGTTGAACAGGATCGCATCACCACGCCGATCCAGCACCGCGCTCTTCAGGTTGTCGTAGAGCAGCACCCGCGGCAGGCCTCCGAAGCTGGCGAACGCCGCCACATGCCCGCGCAGGAAGTTCTCGACGCGCTGCCCGAGGTAGAAGCGCAGGAAGATCCGCCGCGAGTACGACAGCACGCAGACGAAGGCCAACAGCGCGCGCTCCGCGCGACCGACCTTGATGGTGCCGAAGTGCGCCCAGTCGACCTGCCCGTGCTCGCCAGGCAACACGTGCGTCCGCAGGTAGGCCTCGACCACCCGCGGCGGACGGTGCCGCGCGATCATGTGCCGGAAATGCTCGCCGCTGCCGCGATAGCCGCGCTCGCGGCACATCTGGTAGAGACGGCTCGCCGGCAGACCGGGGTAGCGTCGCAGCGACTCCAGGATGAAGGGCAGATACGGGTCGATGCGCGCCGGCCGCTGCGGTCGCGCCGGTGGCGCGCCGCCGCTCGTGATCACGCGCGTCACCGCGTCGTGGTGCACCTGCAAGTGCGCGGCGATCGTGCCGACCGGCCACTTCTCGACATCGTGCAGACGGAGGATCTCCGCCTCGGCCTCGCTGCGGATCACCATGCAAACCTCCCGCCACGGTCACGGCCACGTGCGCGGCGCCCCGCGACGTCGCAGGAAGCTGTTGCGGGAGTAGCTGCCACACGGCTCGCCGCAGAAGCAGCAGGTCGCAGCGGAATGGGAACGCGCCCGAGCGGACGCACGCAGGTGCCGATCGTGTTCATGGTGATGAGGCATTCGCCTCGGCACCGCTTCAACCAGGATCGGCTCCGCAGGTGGACATGGATGCGTTACGTAATCTGTTCCGCGACGGCGGCGATCCCGATGCCGCCGCTGCCGTGCGGCGTTGTTCCGCCGCCCGATCTCGCTCCGCCGGTAGCGCCGCTCCGCAGCCCGGCCGACCTCGCGACGCCGTTTCGCTGCACAGCCATCGGCGCAGAACTTGTTGCCCCGATCGCACCATGTGCAGATGACGACCCAGGCGCTGCAAGAGGCGCAGGTGAACACTCGATGGCTGTCCAAGGCGGCGAGAGATCGCCATCGAGGACTGGACAAGGATGGGCTCGGCCCGCGACACTGCGCCAAGCAGACGTCGCGGTTCGCCGTGCCGTGTGTTGAAGGAAGCCCGGACGGTTACCACACCTTTTGCCGGGCTTCCTCTTTGTACGGGCCTGATGGTCGCGGCACCTTGTAGCGACCTCGGCCGCCGCGGGCATCCGCCGATCACGGCGCCCAGCGCCTTCGCAGCCGTCGCCGGGAACCAGAGCCAAGAGCTGCGCTGCTGCGGAGCGAATCAGATCCAGCCCAGACCGCCGGAATCAGGCGGATTCAGGCCGCCGTCGACAGGAGCGCAAGGACGACCTCTTCCTGCATCACTTCGTGCTGATCACCAACGCCGACAAGGCATCTTGGACCGCTGAGCAGCTCGTGGCCGACTACCGGCAACGCGGCACCATGGAAGGACGCATCGCCGAACTGCAGTCCGTGCTGATGCCCGCCTTGTCGTGCACGATGCGCGGCGAGGACCGGGCCGCACGGGACGCGAGCGACGTGCAGTTCCGCAACGCGGCGACGCTCGTGCTTTTCGCTCTCGCCCACAACCTCGCGCACTCGGCGCGCATCGTGTTCGTCAGGGCGACCAAGAACGCCTGCGCGCTCGATCGCTTCCGCAAGAAGCTGCTGGCCGTACCGGCGCTCGTCGTCATCTCGGCGCGCCGCGCCACCATCGCCCTGAATGCGGGACTCGCGGATCTCTGGGCCCGATTCCTCAGCGCGCTCGCCGTGCCGAAGGCCGCGTAGCCTCGCCGAGGTTGATTCGGCGAGCGACGCGCACTTCACGGGAAGTGCTGGCCCGAGGTGTGTCCGCATCGCGGAAGCCGGCCTACTTCGCACCTGATTCCTCAGTCCCAGCCCTCGGCAGACCGCGATGAATCAGCTGGGCTGACGACGCGGAGTGTAGCAGGGGCGGGCGTCAAGCTGGCAGGGTTCGCTGCGGGTCTTCAGAATCGTCGGTGAGCTTCAGCCTCGCCCGCGGTCGCGTACCAACAGCACAGACACGGACGCCGACTATGTTCCGGAAATCGGAGTCAAATGGTGCCTCACACAGTCACCGCAGTGCCTGTTTCGGCTCGTTGGCGCAGGGGCCGTGGCTGGGTTTCCTCCGGGCCGGGGGGTGACAGCCGCATGCGTGGTGGCTACCTTCGCCTACGGTTGCACCATCACGAAGGAGAGCCGCCCGAGCCATGTGCGTACAAGATGAAGGGTAAGCGTCCGACGGGAAGGCCGCAGCCCTTGGCGGCATGACGGTAGTTGGCTGTTTGCGAGCTACACGGATGCGGCTTCGACAGCCGGCTTCTTGGCGAACAACCGCGCCCAGTTTTCGGGGAGCAACTGCTCGACCCTG
>JAIOIE010000032.1 GCA_019912665.1 Deltaproteobacteria bacterium | reverse complement strand
AGGGGCCCGTTGAAGCTTCCCGGCGTAACGCCGGGAAGCTCCGACACAAGAGGAAGATTTCCGGATTTGCATCCGCTCGCTCGACCCCGAAAAAGCTCTGGTGTCTCTGCTCGCTTTTGTGTGTTCACGAGGTGGGGGAGGAGGCCGAGAAGCGAGCCTTACCCTCAAAAACCGCACGGCAGTGCGGAAAAGGCCTTTTGCAAAGCAATCCTGAAATCAAAAAGGGCTCAAGCCTTTGGACTTGAGCCCTGTAAAAATGCCTTTAGCGCGGGCGTTCAGCCCCCCAGCACCTCTTTCACTATATCGTTCACGAGCTTGCCGTCTGCCTTGCCCTTTACAAGCGGCATGACGGCCTTCATGAGTTTGCCCATGTCCTTGGGCCCGGCTGCGCCGGTTTCCTGGGCGGCCTTCTTTATTATATCTCTCACCTCGTCCGCCGAGAGCTGGGGCGGGAGATAGCCCTTGAGGACCTCGACCTCCTTCGATTCCTTCAGGACGAGATCCTCCCTTCCGCCTTTCCTGAACTGGTCGATTGAGTCCTGCCTCTGCTTTATGAGGGTCGAGAGGACCGAGACGACCTCTTCGTCGTTCAGCTGGTGCTTTGCGTCCACCTCCTTGTACTTTATGGCGCTAAGGAGCATCCTCAAGGTGGAGAGCCTGTCCTTGTCCCCGGACTTCATCGCGGCGACCATGTCCCTGTTGATATCGTCTCTCAAGCCCACGGCAAGTCTCCTGTCGGTTTTTTTTTAGGTTTAAGAGGTCCGGTGCAAAAAACTCAAAGCACGTCAGGCTGCGCGAAAAACCCAAGCCGCAAGAAGTCAAATGAGTGAGGAATGAGGCGTACTCTCCTGTACGCCGGAGTGTCCAATTTTGAAGACGACGCCTTGAAGCGGGCTCTTTTCAGCAGCCTGTCTTAGGAGCTCTTCTTGAGCTCTATCAGGACCAGCTTGACTATGGTCTTCAATGTCTCGAATACGCCGGTGCCGTCGCTTGCCACGGCCTCGAAGTCCGGCACATCGTCCGGGTTAAGGACCTTCTTTAGCTCGGCTACCGGGACCGCGCTCGGGAGGTCCCTCTTGTTGTACTGGACGACGTAGGGGACCTGGGCCAAATTGTAGCCCTGGTCCTCGAGGTTCACCTTCATGTTCTCAAAACTCTCGATATTGGCGTCCATCCTCTCGGCCTGGGAGTCGGCTACGAAGACTATGCCGTCCACGCCCTTCAGGATGAGCTTCCGTGAGGCGTCATAGAATATCTGGCCCGGAACGGTATAGAGGTGGAACCTGGTTTTGAAGCCTTTGATGTCGCCGAGCGCCAGCGGCAGGAAGTCGAAGAAAAGGGTCCTTTCAGTCTCGGTCGCAAGGGTTATCATCTTGCCCTTGGCGTCCGGCCTGGTCTTCCGGTAGATATGCTGCAGGTTCGTGGTCTTGCCGCAGAGGCCCGGCCCGTAGTACACGATCTTGCAGTTTATTTCCCTCGAGGAGTAATTAATGAACGACATTTGTCCTTCGTCTCAAGAACCCCCCCGGGGTCTTCCGGGACGGCTGCCGCAAGCTCGGAAATAAGGACGGCACTGAAAGATTAAAGGAAACAACTAAAAATTGATTTTTCCCGCTTTTCCCGGAAGGCCGGGGATAAAAAGCGGAGCATATTATAATAATGTGAGCATTTTTCCCCGTGCTACGCAGAGCCCGGGTGAAAAGAATCAATTTTTAAAGGTTGTCTAAGGCTAATTGAAGAGCCTCTCTATGTCCTCGTCGGATATCTCCTCGAGGAGGCTCTCTTTCCGGGTCCCGCCGGCCATCCTGGCCAGGAGTTTCTGAATGGAGCGGCCCAGGTCCTCGCTCGCCTTCCTCACCCTGAGCCTCACAAGGCCTAGAGACGACCTCTTGTCGAATATGACGACCAGGATGACGCGCTGCTCTATCAGAGATATATGGATGTTGTCCTTTTCGCCCTCGTGGAAGAGGATGGAGAACTCTTTCTCGCCGATGAGTTTCGCGAGGCCGCCGGTTGCGGCTATGTTGCCTGCGGTGAGGGAAGCAAGGGATGTGGCGTCAATGTCCCTCGTCTCTCCACTTGACGCAATGAGCTGGCCGTCTTTGTCAACCAGGTACACGCATTTCGCGTTCGCTTCCCTGAGGAGCTTGTCAATCGAGGAGGTTATCTCCCTGTACTCCTCCTCGTACATCACAAATGAGCTCTGAGGCATCTACGGACCTTCTCCTGACGGATGGGGAAAAAGAGCCCCTCCGCCTTCTTCCGCCGCTCCCTGCAGGGGCGGCAAACAGTTCGACTTAAAGGGGCTCGTCCTTTTTGATAACGGTATTATTCAGTCCCGGAGAACGCAGGGTTCGCGGAAGTCCGGGACCTCTCGGTTTGAAGCGGCCCTTGAGCTTCCAGGGGGGCCTTCCCTTACGCGCCTTTTACAGGCGCTTGCCTTCCAGGTCCAGGAGCCGCTGCCATTCGGCATCGACCCTCTTCTGGAACTCCTCGAGTAGTCCGGCGTTCTCGGGCTTAAAGAGGTGCTTGAACCTGCCCTGGGGCTTAAGCCAGTCAACGAGCGGCTTCTTCTCCTTGGGCTTGTAGTTTATCTTCAATACCCCGTTCTCGACCTCGTAGAGGGGCCAGTAACATGTATCGACAGAAAGCTTCGCCAACTTTATCGAATCTTCGGATTTCGTGTACCAGCCGAGCGGGCAGGGGGACATGACGTTCATGAAAGTCGGCCCCTGGGTCTTAAGCGCCTTCTCGGCCTTCTTCGACAGGTCCGACCAGTTATGCGGGCTCGCCTGCGCCGCGTATGGGATATCGTGCGCGACCACTATCCTGGTGAGGTCCTTCCTCCACTGCTTCTTGCCGGGTATGACCTGGCCGGCGGGCGAGGTGGTCGTATTGGAATAGAAGGGCGTCGCGCTCGACCTCTGGATGCCGGTATTCATGTACGCGCCGTTGTCATAGCAGACGTACAGGAAGTTGTGCCCGCGCTCGAGGGCCCCTGAGAGCGCCTGAAGCCCTATGTCGTAGGTGCCGCCGTCGCCGCCGAAGGCCACGAACTTTATGTCCTTGTCGCCTCCGGGGAGCGCGCCCTTTTTCTTGAGCGCCTTGTAGGCCGATTCAACCCCGCTTATGGTCGCGGCCGCGTTCTCAAAGGCCGAGTGTATCCAGGGCACCCTCCACGCCGTGTACGGGTAGATGGTGGTGCCGACCTCGAGGCATCCGGTAGCGGTGGTGGTGACCACAGGCCCGTTTGCCGCGCGGAGCACCAGTCTCACTATGGGCGGGATGCCGCAGCCCGCGCAGAGCCTGTGTCCGCCGGAGAAAAGCTCCTGCTGTTTTGAAAGATCCTTGAGAGTTGCCATATTTTAACCTCTCCAAGCCCCGAAGGGCCTTGTTTTCTTTTTGTGAGCGCCGTCTTTCCGGCGCGTCCTTACAGGGTGATGTACTTTACGAGGGTCTCCACCCTGCCTGTCTCGGCGGCCTTGAGTGCTTCATCGAAGACCTCTACCGCGTCCTTTACCTTGTAGTCCCTTCCGCCCAGGCCGTATATCCGGTTCATGACCCTGGGCCTTGAGTCCAGGTCGTAGAGCGCGGAGCGGACCTCGGAGAAGACCGGCCCGCCGAAGGCGTTCATGGAGTCCGCCCTGTCGAGCACCATGACGGCCTTGCAGCCTTTCAGGGCCTCGGCTATTTCCTGCCAGGGGAAGGGCCTGAAGAGCCTGGGCCTAAGAAGCCCCACCTTCTTCCCATCCTTCCTTAGCGCGTCAACCGCCACCTTTGTGGTGCCCGCGGCGGAGTTCAAGACCACTATCGCGGCCTCGGCGTCCTCGAGCCTGTATGTATCGAAGAGGCCGTACTCGCGGCCGAACCTCTTCCCGAAATCCTTCATCACCTCGATGGCCGCGCCCTTGGCCCTTTTCATGGCCTCGGACTGCTGGCGCTTGAACTCGATATAAGTGTCCGGAAGGGTCATGGCGCCGAAGGTCGGGGCCCCTTCGATATCAAGGAGCGAGGCCTTGGCGTTGTACGAGCCTATGAACTGCCTGACCTCCTGGTCGTCCAGGAGCGAGATGTTCTCTATAGCGTGGCTCGTTATGAAGCCGTCCAGGCACACCATCGCGGGCAGGAGCACGTCCTTGTGCTCGGCTATCCGAAGGGCCATGAAGACGTTGTCATAGGCCTCCTGCACGGTCTCGGAATAGAGCTGCACCCAGCCCGAGTCCCTTGCGCCCATCGAATCCGAATGGTCGCAGTGTATGTTTATGGGGGCCGAGAGGGCCCTGTTAACGTTCGCGAGCACTATCGGGAGCCTCATGCCCGAGGCTATGTAGAGCATCTCCCACATGAGGGCAAGGCCCTGCGAGGAGGTCGCGGTCATGACGCGCGCCCCGGCGGCGGCCGCGCCTATGCAGGCGCTCATGGCCGAGTGCTCGCTCTCTACGGTTATGAGCTCGGTTGTGACCTCGCCGTCGGCCACATAGCCCGAGAAGTCCTCCACTATCTGCGTGGAGGGCGTTATCGGGTAGGCGGCGCAGACGTCGGGGTTTATCTGCTTCATGGCATAGGCCACGGCGGAATTCCCCGTGAGCCCAGTCTGCCCCTTCGTCGCCGTTATAGCCATTATTCGGCCTCCTCTACCATTTTTATCGCCTTCACCTTGTCCGGGCACTCGACCGCGCAGATGCCGCAACCCTTGCAGTGCTCAAGGTCGAACCCGGCCATCTTGCCTTCCTCGGTCACGACCGCGGAGTCCGGGCACATGACCCAGCATATGAGGCAGCTCGTGCATTTATCAAGGTCCACGACCGGGCGGAGCTTCCTCCAGCCTCCGGTCGAATAATCATGGGCCGTGCCGCCCTTCGGTATGACCCCGCCAAGGGGGTATTCCTTTTTCTCAACCATTTATTGAATCCTTTCCGGGATTGTGCTTTTTAGCCCCTTACTTCCTCGTAGCCCCTGCCCATGGCGGCCACGTTCCCCTCTATCACCTTCGGGCTGAACTTCTTGGAGTAGTTCTCCTTAAAATTCTCGACAAGGCCCTCGAGCGTTATGAACGAAGTTGCCTTTGCGAGCGCCCCGAGCATGGGGGTATTGGGCATCATCCTGCCTATGGTCTCGATAGATATCTTCGCGGCGTCCAGCGTGAAAACCTTCACGCCATTCCTCCCCTCAAGCCCCAGCTCTTTCCTCATCTCCTCAGGGCCCTTGGGCGTATTCACTATGAATATCGCGTTCTCCGGGGTCCCTTCGGTGACTCCTCCCGAAGACTCCATGCCGCCGGAGAGGTTCATGCCGATAAGCGTGGGGTCTGCTATGAGGACGTATCTCGGGTTCGTCACCTGGCAGTGGAGCCTTATCGGCTCTTCCGATATCCTGTTGTAAGCCTTGACCGGCGCGCCCATCCTCTCAGGGCCGAACTCGGGGAAGGCCTGGACAAATTTGCCTGACCGGAGGCACGCTTCCCCAAGGACCTTGGCCGCGGTCACGACCCCCTGCTGGGCCCTTCCGTGCCATCTTACTTCTATGTAGTTCTCCATCATCCTCTTCCTTTGGATTATTTTTCATTCAAGCGCGGGCCGGATTTTATAAAGCTCAACTCGCGCTATCCTCACCCCGGCCTCTCCTTACAGCTCTCTTCTCCCTTCGAGCGCCCTGCCGAGCGTTGCCCCGTCCATGAACTCGACATAGCTGCCGACGGGTATGCCGGAGGCAAGCCTCGTGACCCTCGCCCCGTAGGGCTTGAGAAGCTTCGTAAGGTAGGTGGAGGTGCCCTCCCCTTCGGAGTCGAAGCCGGTAGCGAGAATGACCTCGCTTATGCCGCCGGCCTCAAGCCTTGAGACGAGCTCGCGTATCCTTATCTCCTCGGGCCCGACGCCCTTTAGCGGCGCGAGATTTCCGTGGAGCACATGGTATCTCCCCCTGTAGCCGCCCATGGATTCTATGGCCATCATGTCCTTGAAATCGGAGACCACGCATATTATCGAATGGTCCCTCTGCGGGTCGGCGCATATCCTGCACGGGTCTTCCTCGGAGAAGGTCATGCACACGGAGCAGAGCGCCACCTTGTCCTTGACCGAAGCTATTGCCCCGGCAAGACCTGCGGCGAACTCCCTGTCCGAATTCAGGATGAAAAGCGCGAGCCTGGTGGCCGTCTTCTCCCCTATGCCCGGGAGCCTCGAAATAGCCCTTATCAGGTCATTTATAGGCCCCGCGTACTGCATCCTTCAAAATCCATCCTTGTTCCGCCGGGCTCTATCCCGGAGATTCACATCCAACTGGGCTTAAAAGGGCCGTGTTAAAGGAGGCCCCCCGAAACCCCGGTATTTGGTGATTAGAAAAGCCCGCCCGGAAGGTTAAGCCCCAGGCCTGAGGTAAGCTTGCCCATCTCCTCCTGGACCATCTCCTTGCTTTTCCTTAAGCCCTCGCTAACTGCAGCCACTACAAGGTCCTGGAGCATTTCGATGTCCTTGGGGTCCACAACGGAAGGGTCTATCTTTAAAGCGACAAGCTCCTGGCTGCCGTTTACCGTAGCGGTAACCATGCCGCCGCCGCTTGAGGCTTCGACCGTCTTCGAGGCAAGCTCCTTCTGCATCTGGGCCATCTTTTCCTGCATCTTCTGGGCCTGCCTCATGAGATTGCCCAATTGCTTAGACATTGGTCCTCCTCCGGTCCTCTATGATCCTCCCGCCGAGGATGCGAAGAGCATCCTTGACGACTGGGTCTGTATCCTTTTTCGCCGCGGTGGGCGCGCCTGCTGCAACGCCGTTTATCCTTACCGAAACGGGCCGCCCGTAAAACTCTCCCAGGCACGCCTCCAGGGTTTCCCTGTTTACCGAAAGCCTTGCCCCTGTCCTCGCCCCGGCGCTGATGTTTACTATGCCGTCCTGCAGCTCAAGGGCCGCATCCTTCAGAAGCTCATGGAGCTCCGGCTTTCTCTTACTTATGAACTCGATTGGCCCGGGGGCTCCGGAACTGCATTCCGGTTTCTTATCCTGGAGCCGGGTATCCTTCTCCGCCCCGGTCTTTTCCCCCGGGGAAGCGCTCCCGGCCTTCGCCTTCTCAACCGGCCTTTCGTCGCCCTGCCCTTCTTTTTTCCAGGGAAGCTGGGGCCCGCCCCTTTCAGCGGCTGGCTTCGGGGCCGAAGGGATGCCTACGCCGAATCCCGGGCCAGGCCCCGGGCCGAGCCTTGATGCCAGCGACTCGAGCCTTTCCATGACCGAACCCAAAGGTTCGAGCTCGTCAAGGTGTGCCGCCCTGAGGAGCGCCATCTCGAGCGCGTACCTGGGGTGGGCTGACCTGGATACCTCTTCGTAGCCCTTCGAGAGGACCGTGAAGATCATCTGGAGCCTTTCGTGCCCCACCCGCTCCGATATCGCCCGGAGCCTCTCAATCTCGCTGTCAGGAAGGTCGAGTAGAGTGCTTTCCCCCGTTGCCTTGAGTACGGCCAGGTCCCTCACATGCTCAAGGAGGTCGCTCAAGGCCTTCTTAAAATCATACCCAAAATTATATACTTTTTCAACAATATTCAGACACGCGCTTGCGTCCTTGCCGATGACCGCCTCAGAGAGCTCGTAGAGCACGGTCCTGGCCATGAGGCCCAACGCCTCGGCCACGTCCGCCTCCTTAAGCTCTCCCCCGGAGAAGGCCAGGGCCTGCTCAAGGAGGCTCTGGGAATCCCTCATGCTCCCGTCCGCTTCCCTTGCTATGAGATACAGTGCCTTGTCCTCGAATTTTATCCCCTCGCGCCCCGCTATCTCGACCAGGCGCGCCTGGATGTCCCTGAAGGGTATCCTCTTGAAGTCGAACCGCTGGCACCTCGAAAGTATGGTCGCGGGTATCTTATGCACCTCGGTTGTGGCAAAGATGAAAACGGCATGGGGCGGCGGCTCCTCAAGCGTCTTAAGTAGCGCGTTGAAGGCTGCCGTCGAGAGCATGTGGACTTCGTCGATGATATAGACCTTGTACTTGCCTTCTGAGGGCACGTACCTTACGCTCTCGGATATCTCCCTTATGTTGTCTACGCTGTTGTTGGAGGCGCCGTCTATCTCGAGGACGTCGACGGACGAGCCGAGCGCAACGCCCCTGCAGGACGGGCACTCGTTGCACGGGGCCGCCGTGGGGCCCTCGGAGCAGTTCAGGCACTTGGAAAGTATGCGGGCCGCGGTGGTCTTGCCAACGCCCCTCGGTCCGGAGAAGAGGTATGCGTGGGCAATTCTCCCGGAGGCGATGGCGTTCCTGAGGGTCCTCGTGACATGGGCCTGGCCCACGACCTCGTCAAAGACACCGGGACGCCACTTCCTCGCTATGACCTGGTAGGAAGACATTCAAATGGCCTTTTTTTCCATCAGGGGATTTGCCCGACAGAAGGATGGAACAGGTCGGCTTGCGGACGCCGTTGATAGCCAGGCACCCTTGCGGCACATGGGCGGAACTGTTACCGTTGCTTCCTTCCGGACCTGGCGGGGTTTACAGCCCTCCATTGCGCAAGACCCGGCTATCAACGGCTGCCGCAAACCTCTCCCGGACACGCTGTCCGGGCCTATTGATTATATACCAGAAAAAGACTTAAAGACCAAGCGCTCTTTTGATGCCGCGGGAATAAGGGAAGCTCGCCTGATAATGGCTCGAAGGACTATTTTCTTTAATATGTGTGGGCACTCCGGCCTGGGAACTACTAAGTCCGCGGAATATAACGGGATTGCAAGGCAAGAGGGGTCGTATAAGTTAATCCGTAAGACATGGCAACCTCTAAAAAATTGAGATTTTTCCCGCTTTTCCCGGAAGGCCGGGAATAAAAAGCGGAGCATATATGAGAATATGTGAGCATTTTTATTCCGGTAACTACGGGGGGAAAAGATTCAGTTTTTAGAGGTTGCCATGTCTCTATTCTCAGCCGCTCTACCCGGCTCTTCGAAGACCTCCCAGCCTCCGCCGAGAGCGGTATATAGCGTTATGAGGTTCAGTATGGTATCGGTTTCGCTCCGCACCAGTTCGTCCTCCGCGTTCACTAGCTCGCGTTCGGCATCCAGCACCGAGAGGAAGTCCTCCTCGCCCGAGTCGAAGAGAGCGCGCGCAAGCTCTACGGAACGCTGCCGGCTCTCGACCGCGTTTTGCAGGCGGTTTCGCGTATTGAGTTTCTGGGCGTAGCGGGTGAGCGCAGTCTCGGCGTCGGCCAGCGCATCAAGGACGCTCTGCTCATAGAGCGCCTCTGCCTGGTCCGCCTCGGCCCCCTCGGCCTTTATACGGGCGCGGAGCGCGCCGCCTTCGAATATCGGCCACCTCAGGAACGACCCGATGGAGAAGATGCCGCTACCGGACTGGAAAAGGTCGCTCAAGACCCTGGCGCTGCTGCCGACCGCACCCGTCAGGGAGAAATCCGGGTAAAGGCGGGCCGTAGCCGCGCCTATATCGGCTACAGAGGCCGCAAGCTCCCGCTCGGCAGCGCGCACATCGGGGCGGCGGCGGAGTATGTCGGAGCGAAGCCCGACCGGTACCACGTCCGGAGGCGCGGGAAGCGGCTTCACGGCGCTCATCTCCTCAAGGAGCGCCTCTGGAGGCTGCCCCAGAAGGACCGAGAGGCGGAAGATACCGGCCCTCATCTCGGCCTCGAGGTCGGGCAGACGGGACTGGGTAAGCTCAAGCTGCCCGCGCGCGCGGCTTAAGTCAAATGCGCTCGCTTCCCCGAGCTGGAAGAGGGTGTCTACAAGCCTATAGGTACGCTCCTGCAGCTCGATATTCTTCTGTGTGATGGCTATCCGCTTCTGAAAGCCGCGGACGGCGTAATAGTTCCGGGCGACCTCGGCGAGGACGGAAAGGAGCACGGCGCGACGGTTCTCCTCGGCGCCCTCTACGCGCGCGCCCGCGGCTTCGGTAGCCCGGCGCGTGCCGCCGAATACGTCTATCTCCCACGATGAATCGAGGGTGCCTGAAAAGGCGCTCGAAGTCTCACCCCCGGACCTCTGGCGCACTGCGGCGGCGTTTGCGCCTAAAGTCGGATAGAAGGGCGCTGCGGATTCACTGCGCAGCGCCCGGGCTCGAAGAGCGATTGCCCGTGCGGCATCAAGCTCCTTGTTCCGGGCTACCGCCGCGTTGATGTATTTTTCGAGCTGGGGGTCGCCCAGGACCTTCCACCAGTCGGTCGCGGGTCCCCGCATACCTGCCTCGCCTACCTGCTCCGAGAACCATTGGTCTTGTACGAGCGGCTCCGGCGCCTTATAATCCGGCCCTACCGCGCAGGATGAAAACAAAAGCGAGGCAATCGCAGTGGCCCCGAGGAGCTTGACCCCGCGGGCGAACCCGCTATTCAAGCCGGCAAATACTGACCTTTTCGCCTCTGCCGTCACTTCTCAGCCTCCCGGAGGTGGAATTTTTCCATCTCCTCATCGAGCGCGCGCCTTACGTCCCCGGGGGAGCCGGTCTTCCTGGCAAGGAGGCTGTAGGCGACAGGGACCACGACCACGGTGAAGACCGTCGCCGCAAGTACGCCTAGGAGGACGACCACTCCGATTGCGGCCCGGGTCTCCGCGCCCGCGCCGGAGGCGAGTATAAGCGGAGCCGAGCCGGCGGCCGTCGTAACACCGGTCATGATTATGGGGCGAAGGCGTATGGATGAGGCCTCGAGGACCGCTTTACGGAACTCCATCCCCTGGTCCCGGAGCTGGTTTATGAACTCGACTATCAGGATGCCGTTCTTCGCGGCGAGGCCCACTAGCATTATGAGTCCGACCTGCGTATAGATATTAAGGGTGCCGCCCAGGAAATAGAGCCCTGCGAGCGCTCCTGTCATTGCGAGCGGCACGGTCGTCATTATGACGAGCGGATGTACGTAGCTTTCGAACTGGGCCGCCAGGACCAGGAAGACGATGCATATGCCCATTACAAAGACGAACATCATGGAAGACCCGCTCGTCTTGAAATCGAGCGACTGCCCCTTGTAGTCGATTACGGCGGTCTCCGGCAGGTTCTCGCGCACAAGCCTCTCAAGGTGCGCGAGCGCGTCCCCGAGCGCGTAGCCCTCGGCCAGGTTGGCGTCAAGCGTGATGGCCCTTACGCGGTTATAGCGGTTAAGCGAGCTCGAATCCGCAAACTCGTTTACGCTTATTATATTGGAGAGCGGTATCATGCGGCCCGTAGTGGCGGAGCGCACGTAGATATTCTGCATGTCGGTCGGGGTTCGCTGCTTGTCGCGCTCGCCTTCGATGATGACGTCGTATTCCTCGCCGTCCTCGATGAAGGTGGTTACGCGCCTGCCGCCCAGCATGGACTCGAGCGTTCTCACCGCGGCCGTCGCGCTTATGCCCAGGTCGGCGGCGCGGTCGCGGTTTATGGAAATACCGAGCTGGGGCTTCGTCTCCTTGTAGTCGGAATCGAGGCCCACGAAGCCGGGGTTATCGGCCTCGACCTTTTCGATTATGAGGTCGCGCCAGCGCGCAAGCTCCTCGTATGTGCCGCCGCCGATTACGAACTGCACGGGCTTCTGGATGCCTCCCCCGAAGCCCTGGCGCATTACGGGAAAGGCGCGCACACCAGTAAGGTCTGAAAGGCTTTTCTGCACGTCCGACATGATCTCCCAGGCGGAACGGCGCCCCTCCCACGGAGTAAGGACGGCTATGACCATGCCGTCGTTAAAGCTCGCAAGGTTGCCGAAGCCGCGGGGAGAGCGCACCAGCTGTATCTTGATATCGCCCGCTTCCACGAACTTCATCAGGCGCTTTTCGATCTCGTCCATGTATTCTTTCATGTAGCCGTGCGACGCGCCTTCCGGCCCGTTTACCATCACGAAGAACGCGCCACGGTCCTCCTTGGGCGCGTATTCCGAGGGGACGCTCCTGAAGAGAAGCCCTGCCGCCCCGAGAAGGACGAAAAACGCGAGAACGATGACCACGGGCCTGTCCAGGCAAAACGCGAGCATCCTCATATAGCCGCCGCGTAGCCAGAGGAAGGCGCGGTCGACAAGCGCGCTCAAGGAGCTCCGCTCGGTCCTCTTAAGGAGCTTCGACGCGAGCATGGCCGAGAGCGTGAGCGCGACGATCGTCGAGAAGAAGACGGCAGCCGCCATGGTAAGCGCGAATTCGGAAAAGAGACGTCCGAGGTCGCCCTGCAGGAAGGCGATGGGAACGAAGACCGCGATAAGCACGACCGATGTAGCGACGACCGCGAACCCCACCTGGCGCGTGCCGTGGAATGCGGCTACGAGCGGGGTCTCCCCCTCCTCGATGCGGCGTGAGATGTTCTCAAGGACCACTATCGCGTCGTCGACCACGAGCCCGATCGCGAGCACGAGGGCCAGGAGCGTAAGCAGGTTTATCGAGAACCCCATCACCAGGAGCGCGGCGAAGCTGGCGACTATCGAGACCGGGATCGTAACGGCGGGTATGAGCATCGCCCGCCCGCTACCGATAAAGAGATAGATGACCAGCACGACTAGTCCCACGGCTATGGCCAGCGTCTTGTAGACCTCGTCTATCGCGTTCCGGATGAATACGGAGGTGTCGTAGGCAGCCTCGAGCTTCATGCCTTCGGGCAGCGTGCCGGAGATGCGCTCGGCCTGCGCGATGGCCGCCTTCGCGACCGCAATTGTGTTACCCTTTGACTGCTTTATTATGCCTATCCCGACCCTGGGCTGGCCGTTACCGCGGAATATTATGCGGTCCTCTACAGCCGCCTTTTCAACGCGCGCCACGTCTCCGAGCCTGACAAGGTAGTCGCTCCCGGCATCCCGCCTGATCACGAGCTTCCGGAAATCGTCCTCGGTCCTGTATGCGCGCTCGGCTCGCGCGGTGAACTGGCGCTCAAGCGACTCGATTGAGCCGGCCGGAAGCTCGATATTCTCGGTCCGCAGGGCCGACTCGATGTCCTCCACCGTGATGTTCCGGGCCGCCATCCTGGTGCGGTCGAGCCAGATGCGCATCGCGTAGTCGAGGCCGCCGCCGACCCTCACGCGCGCTACACCCTGAAGGATCGAGAACCGGTCCACAAGGTAGCGCTGCGCGTAGTCGGTGAGCTCTATAACGCTCATCCTGTCGCTCGTGAGACTCATCCACAGGATGACGTCGTCGCTGGAATCGGCCTTTTCTATCTCTGGCGGGTCTGCCTCGGAAGGGAGCGTGTCGAGCACGCCGGAGACCCGGTCGCGGATGTCGTTTGCGGCGTCGTCGATGTCGCGCTCGGTGCCGAACTCGACCGATATGCGCGAACGGCCGTCGCTGCTGGTCGAGGATATGAACTGTATGCCCTCCACCCCGGCGATGCTGTCCTCGATGACCTGCGTAATGCGGGTCTCGACGACGTTCGCGGAGGCCCCCGGGTAAGACGTGTTGATCGAGACCACTGGCGGGTCGATGTCCGGATATTCGCGTAACGGGAGCTGTGAAAAAGATACTACGCCGAAGATTATGAGGAGGAGCGAGAGGACCGAGGCGAATACGGGGCGCGTTACGGAAATATCTGAAAGCTTCATTGGTCTTCCAGGCTACGGTTTACGCTGCTTGAGGAGTTCGTCGAGGGACTGGCCGCCTTCGTCGACGGCGCGGACGGTTATCTCCTGGCCGTTACGCACCTGCATGAGGCCGTGGACGATGACGCGCTCGCCCTCCTTGAGGCCCGAGGTTATCTCCACCTTGCCAGGGACGCGGCTGCCGATACTGACCGGCTTCTGCACGGCAACGGGCTTGCCGTCCTTGGAACCCGCCGCGAACACGAAGAACTTGCTCTCCCTCTGGACCAGGGCCTTTTCCGGCACGAGTAGCGCCTGGCGGGGGTTCTTGAAAAGCACGATGCTCATGAGGAGGCCGGGTCTCAGGACGCCGTCAGGGTTGGGGAGGATCGCCCTCACCCTCACGGTGCGCGTGACCGGGTCTACCTGCGTGCCTACCATGCTGACCTCGCCCTTGAAGGCCTTGTCCCCGAACGCCTCGACCCGGCCTTCTACACGAAGGCCCGGGCGGATGTCCCTCAAAAACACGGAAGGCACGTCGAAATCGACCTTTATGCGGCTCAGGTCATCGAGGGTCGTTATCACGTCTCCGGGCCTGACGAGCGCTCCCGGGCTTACGTTTCGGAGCCCCAGGACGCCGTCAAAGGGGGCCTTGATGACCCGGTCGTTTATGCGGGACTGGATGGCTTCTATTTCGCCCTCGATCTGGCGAAGGAGCGCCTGGCGCTCCTTGAGGGTCGCGGTGGAAAGGGCCTGCTGCTTCTCAAGACCCTGGGCGCGTTTATACGAGGCCGTTCGCTCCTCAAGGAGCGCCCTTGCGGCCTTGAGATTGGCTTCTTCCTCGCTCTTTTCGATCATAAGGAGCACGTCGCCCTTTGCGACACGCTCCCCGTCCTCGAATTTTATTTCGGTTACGGGCCCGGCCACCACAGCGGTTATCGTAACCGTCTCATTGGCCCTGGTAGTGCCCAGGGCCTCGACCATGTCGGCGAATTCCAGTTTCTGGACCGGGGCGACAATGACAGGGAGAGCGGAAGGCGCGCCCTTGCCTGCGGACGCCGCATGTGCGCCGCCCGTTGATAGCAGGGATGAAAGGGAAAAGAAAAGGAGAGTAAAAATGGATGCTGTGCTCTTAGAGGCAGGTTTTACCGAGCGGTTCATTTTGCCATATTCTTGCATTCACACCTTACTCGGATTGCACGGAGTACGGGCTCACTGGCGAGTTCAGGCATGCCCGCAGAGACAGGCGAAGCAGAATCGCTGAACCGCATGGATGGATGTGATTCTAAGCCCCTTTATACAATAACGCGAATGGCAGAGCTTTTGTTCCGTGCGCGGCTTAAAAAATGGCGGAGAGAGAGGGATTCGGCCTTCGCTCGTCGGCTTCCCTGCCTCCTCCCTCAGGCCCCGCGTTCTCGCTTCCGGGCGCGTCCATGCGCCCCTCTTCCTCGCTCCGCTCGGCGCTCGAACGCCTTCGAATCCTACTGGCGCGCGATAGAAAAAATGGCGGAGAGAGAGGGATTCGAACCCTCGATACATTTCTGTATATACGATTTCCAGTCGTACCCCTTCGGCCTCTCGGGCATCTCTCCGTTACTGGCCTGCGGAATTATTAAAATATGGCGGAGAGGGAGGGATTTGAACCCCCGGTGCCGTTTCCGACACAGCTGATTTCGAGTCAGCCACCTTCAGCCTCTCGGTCACCTCTCCTTTGCACCCTCAAACCTTTGTTTTTTCAAAGAATAAACGAGGGCAGCAGCAAAAAAACGCTCCCCCTTCAGGCAGGACGGGTCAAATTCCCCGAAAGAAAAATTAAACATATTTCGCTACGGTTGTCAAAAGTTTTAAGGTCCTCGCGACTGGCGACTGCGCCTGGCACGCGTTTATTTAAAGCGGCTAAAAATTATCGTGGCGAGACAAAAAAGGCCCCCGGACAGCTCTCTGCCCGGGGGCCTCGGGTAACGAACTGGCCTTATTTCTTTGCCGCTGCCGGTCCCGCTGAGAGGAATCTCATCGGGAACCTTCTGTCGTTATAGGAGTTGAACTCCGGGTAATCCCTGAAGACCCAGCCCCTGGTAATGCTCTTTTCATTCTCGACGAGGTCCACGAGGACCGCCGGGTTGTTTAGCTCGTTGGACCTGGTCTCTATCCTGCTCTCGGCGATGGTGTAGTCGGGCACGACCACTTCGACCTTGAGCCTTATGCCTTCCTTGAGCTTAATGTCGCTGCCCACCTTTACAGTGACCGTCTGGCTCGCGCCTGATTCGGCGTCCAGTATCTCAAGCTGCGCTTCTTTCCATTTCGCCTTGACCTCGTCGGAAATGGAAACGGTTTTCTGCGTCTTGATATTCGCGTGCTGGACCTTGCTTATGTCCTCCTGCATGGACGGAGCCCCGGGATGGCCCTTGGGCAGCTGCTCCTGCGTCGCTGCGGGGGCATCTTCTGCCTTCTCGGCCTTTTTTTCCCCTCCGCAGCCCGAGACCGCAAGAAGGATGACGGAAGCGGAAACCAGGAACATGCCTTTGTAAGAACCTGTCAGACTCATGATACAATCTCCTCAAGGGGTTGTAATCGAATCAATGTCGCAATATACCACATAAGGGCCCTTTGCAAAACATTTTTTTACCTCGAAGCCAGGGAGTCCTTCCAGGACTTTTCGAGCTCCTTGTAGGACAGGCTGAGGGCGGAGTAGACGGCCTCGTCCATGCCCATTCCGCGCCCCAGGTTTTCGAGTATGTTGCGGACGGAAAAGATCCCGAACTCCCGTATAACGTACTCTGTTGCGGAGAGGCTCAAGAGATACGCGAGCTCGGCCTGGTCGCTTCGGAGGCCCATGAAGGAGCCCTCCAGGGACCTGAGGCTCAATTTTCCGCTATTTGAGGCCCTCCGGAGGGCCTCCTCGTAACCTGACGTGCTTCTCCCCTCGAAGTACTGGGCTATGCCTTCGTTAAGCCATACCGGCGCCCTGCCATTCGACGCCTCCTTTACCACCGCATGCACATACTCGTGATATATGACCCGCTCCAATAACGCGGTCTTTTCGGTTATGCCGCCTGCCGGGAGCTTTATCCTGCCGTCGTATATGGCGCCCGCCCAGGAAGGGCTCCGGGTGATGTCCCTGAAAGCGTCCCTCGAGTAAAGGAGCGCGTCCACGCGCTCCTCGGGCCAGAGTCCGAGCTCGCTTCCGACCTTTATATAAGCCTCTTCAAGGAGGATGCCTATCACATAGCCCGCGACCGCGTTCTCGCCGCCCTCGAACCTTACGAGAAAACGGCTCCCCTCCCTGGTTCCCATCCTGTCCTCGGCCGCTTTCTCACCGTCGACCCTGGCGAGCTCCGCCCTGAGCCCCTTATCCGAAGGGTCGAGCGCGAGCGCCTTTTCGAGAGATTCCGCCGCCCCGGGAAGGTCTCCCTTGGAGTACCGCTCCCTCCCGAGCCGGTGATATATGCGCTTAAGCTCGACAGCGGCTCCAGGGGCTCCGGAGGCCGCCTCGAGCGTTTCAGCCGCGTCCTCAAGCTCCCCTGCCCGGGCCTGCACGCGGGCAAGGTTTATGAGGATGACCGGGTCGGATGAAAGCCCCGAAGCTTCCTTAAGGAGCGCGGCCGCTTCATCAAGCCTGCCGGAGCGCGCCTCTTGAACCGCCATTTCATTCAGGACCGCCGCGCGCCTCGGGTCTCCTCCTTCGAGCTCGACATCCTCTTCTCGGGCCGCACGGCTTGAATATGCGGCGCTCTCTTCCGGATACGCGCCTTCATCTCCGGACTCGGCTTCGATACCTGGGTCCGTTTGATCTAAATCAGCAATGGGCGCTTCAGGAACGGCTGCACGCTCCGGGGAGGCGGGTTTAACATACGTAGGCCCGCCCTTCAAAGAGTAGAAGAGGAAAGCAAGTGCGGAAATGGCGAGTAATAAAGCTATAAGGAGAAGGGCCGCGCCCCCTTTATTGTTCAACCGGGGGCCCGGTCCGATGCGTGGCAAGGCAGGTGGCATCTTCACGGCCGGGCGGGCCTAAAGGCGCTTTCTCATCTTGACCGCGCCGAGGATTATATTAGCGATCGTGGACATGAAGTATATCTCGTCGTCCGTGAACTCGCGCGTTACGACCGTCTGCGCGTTAAGGACGCCGAAGGGCTTCTCACCCAGGAATATAGGGTACGAGTACATGGTCTTTATGCGGTACTGCTCTTCCTTGGTCTCGGGGAAGTACCTGTAGCGCTCATCTTTTGAGACGTCGTCTATGAGTAGCGGCCTCCTTGCCTCAACGGCAGAGCCTGTTATGCCCTCGCCGATCTTCAAGCGCGCCTTGCCCACGGCCTCTTGCGCAAGGCCGTATGTGGCCCGGAGCACAAGGTGCTCGCCGTCCCAGAGGTATATCGAGCAGATATCCACCCCGAGCCTCCGGGCGGTCTTCTCCGCCACCCTTTTAAGGACGTCCTCGAGGTTATAATCCGAGGAGGCGAGCATGCTTATCTCCTCGAGCGTTATTATCTCCTTCTGCTCGCGGTCGGCCTGCTGCTGAAGTAGAAACCGCCCGGTGTCGTCGAAGGTAAGCGGCAGTAGGCTCTCCTTGGAGAAATGGGGGTTTATGGCCTTTGAGGCGGCCGGGGCGGTCCTGTACTCGGAAAAACCGCAGCTGCAGGAGAACTTCATCCTGTAATCGTCGACACGGAGCGGCTTCATCTTCTTGCCGCATTTCCTGCACCTTAAAATCGACTCCATGTGTTCTCCCTTCCCGGTTGTCTCCCTGTGAATTCGCCTTAGCCGTTTTAGAGGCCCGATCGTCCCGAAACGGGAACCCGATAGCCCCCGGCCCCTCGGCACAGGCTTAGTATAGCCGAACCTGCCCTTTTTTGCATTACCAATGTATTCCCGGGGCAACTGTGCGCCGCCCGCCCGGGTTGATGTCTCAAGTAGCCTTTTCCGGTGCCTTCATCTTCTCCTGGTCCTCGGCGGGGAGCCTTAGCATTATGACCTCGCCCTGGGCCCCGAGGGCCGGAAGTTCCCTTCCATTATATGTAAGCGTAACGCCCCCGGCGTTCCCTACAACGACGGAGAAGCCCTCGGCGCCTTTCCATGTAAACCTCTCCCCCTCACGGAGGAGTACCTCTACAGGCGCGCCCCCGTCTACCCCTATTTTTATCCATACCATTTCGCTTGCTCTGGCCGTAAGCGTGTGGATGGCCTTTGGAGCCTCCTGAGCGTTCGTTACAGAAGCTGCCTGCTTCTGGACGTCCTTTTCGATTGCCTTCTCAGGCTGGACCTTTGCGGGAGACGGGGCGACGACCGCTGGAGGGGCAGCTTCAGGCGCGGTCTTTTCGGGAGAAACAGCCGGGCTTTCAGGTACGGCAGGAGAAATGGGAGGAACAGGGCTCAAGGACGTCGGGGCAGCAGCATCTTCGACCTCGCTTATTCCGCTCCCCTGTCCTTCGACCTCAACTGACGAGTCCTTTTTAAGGGAAACAGCGTAGGCCGCGGCTATAATGAGGACCGCTGCCGCGATAAACGCGTACTTCCTAAGCCCCTTAAGCAGCCTGAGAGGCGCTGCCTGCTCCTTTTTGTTCGGTTTTGAGGGGCCGGGTACCGCCCTCCTTTCATCGGATGCGGTCTCAGCCTCCCTTTCCTTCAAATAGACCTCATACCTCAGGACAGCGTCATTCTCGTCAAGGCCCAGCACCTTGCAGTACGACCTGATGAAGCCCTTTACAAAGGCCTTGTGCGGAAGCCCCTCGGTCCTATCCGCCTCTATGGCCTCGAGGAACTTCATCGGCACCCGCGTGGCCTCGAATATTTTCGTGAGGGATACCCCTCGCAGCTCCCTTTCTCTTTTCAGGTATTCGCCTGGACTCTCCATTTTTACCCCCCTGAGGATGCGGAAAGGCCATCTCCGGGCTTTTCCGCCGTGCCCCGGCCAAGGCAAATTAGGTCGAGGCTTCGCTGACCGCCCATTGCCCCTCACGGCACGCGGTCCGTATGTTTTCAATGCCCGGTCCCTCTGGCCCTTAAAAATTCGAGCCATTGGGCCAGGCGGCCTAATGGCTTCGGTCGAGACAAAAAAAAGATTTCCGCATTACCCTACTTTATGAGGTTGATGTACTCTTTCGCCGACTGGGCCTTGTCGCTCTCCGGCGCAAGCTCTATGACCTTATCGAACGCCTTTACGGCCCCGGCCTTGTCCTTGTATTTCGCGAGCGCCATCCCGAGGTTGAAGTAGGCGTCCAGGAAATTCGGGGCCGCGTTCACCGCCGCCCTGTATGCTTCGATCGCTTCCTTGAGCCTTTCGGCCTTTTCATAGGCAAGGCCCATGTTGTAGTGGGCGAGCGCAAAATTGGGGTTTGCCTGGAGCGCCTTGGAGAAATACTCGACCGCGCCCCTGTAGTCCCTCTTGTTGTAATAGGCCCAACCCATGTTGTTATAGGCAAGCTCGGGGGTCTTGTAGAAGATATTTCCGGCGGCCTTGCCGGCGGACGCTATGGCCCTGTCCCATTCGCCCTCCTCAAGGTAGAGGGCGGACTTGTTCAGGTGGGCGTCTGAAAGGCTGGGGTCGAGCGAGATGGCCTTGTCAAAGGCATTATGCGCCTCTGCGCCCATGCCCCTTATGAAATAGGCATAGCCGAGGGCGTTCCGGTAATGGGCGTTGTCGGGCTGGAGCTCGACAGCTTTGGTAAGCTCCTTAAGCGCCTCGGCGATGTTCCTTTCCATCAAATGGACCTCGCCGAGCCTGTAATGGATGTCGGCCTGGTCCTTCTTTTTGGCGAGCGAGGGCCCGCACGCGGAGAGGCCCGCCGAGAGGAGGACCAGGAGAACTATCCTTGAAAACCTTCCGTTCATCTATTCACCGCGCTGGGTTAAATGCGTAAGTACTTGAAAATCATATCATATGCCTTCAAAGTGGGTCAACACCTTAAATTGCGCGAACCTCTCGTTTATCTCCGGGAGAGTGAGATTCTCCAGTCTCTCCAGGCTGAAAGCCTCGACATTGAACGAGGCCATTACAGAGCCGAATATGATGGCCCGCCTGATGTTCTTTTCGCTTATGTCGCCGGTATTGGCGAGATAGCCCATGAGCCCGCCGGCAAAGGTGTCGCCCGCGCCCGTGGGGTCGAATATGTCTTCGAGCGGATAGGCCGGGGCAGAGAAGACCGAGCCGCCGTTGAACATGAGCGCGCCGTACTCGCCGCGCTTTACGATCAGCGTCTTGGGCCCGTAGCCCAGTATTACCTTTGCCGCCTTAACGAGGCTCGACTCGCCGGAGAGCTCCCTTGCCTCTCCCTCGTTTATGACGAAGAGGTCGACCTTCTTAAGGAGCTCCTTAAGCGCCTCGGATTTCCCCTCTATCCAGAAGTTCATGGTGTCGCAGGCAACGAGCTTCGGGTTCTTTACCTGCTCGAGCACCTTCATCTGTAGCTCCGGGTCGATGTTCGCAAGGAATACGAAAGGGGCGTCCGTGTATGCCGCGGGTATCTCGGGGTTAAAGGAGCTGAAGACGTTCAAGTGCGTCTCGAGCGTGTGCGCCTGGTTCAGGTCGTATCCGTAATACCCCTTCCACCTGAACGTCTTTCCCGGCACCTTCTTGAGGCCCGCGAGGTCGATTCCCTTTGTAGAGAGGGTCTTTATGTGAGCTTCAGGAAAGTCCTCGCCCACGACGGCGACGAGGTTCACCCCGGCGAAGAAGCTCGCGGAGGTCGAGAAATATGTAGCAGAGCCGCCAAGCACCTCTTCCGCCTTGCCGAACGGGGTCTCTACCGAATCGAAAGCCACAGAGCCTACCACTAATATCCTGGACATTCAGAAAGCTCCTTATGGGGGATTGGCTGCCATATGTTCCGGGCCGGGAAAAGGCCAGTTCCGAGCGCATTAATGAGAGCGAAAGCCTTACGCAACTGTATCCGGCGCGAGGTATTTGCCTATGAGGAGGCCCATGTCTTCCCTGACCCTGTCGGGTATGGCCTTTGGATCTGTTATGGTGGCGTACTTGAGGGCGCTCGCGCACTTACATTTCCTTTCAGCCGCGATAGCCGGGACCGCCTTCCTTATTATCTCCTTTGCCATGGCCACGTTCGCCTTGAGGGTGGCTATTATGGCCTCGACCGTGACCGACTCCTCGGTCGTGTGCCAGCAGTCGTAGTCGGTCGAGAGCGCTACGGTGGAGTAGCAGAGCTCGGCCTCGCGGGCGAGCTTGGCCTCCGGGAGGTTGGTCATGCCGATGACGTCCACGCCCCAGGTCCTGTAGATCCTGGACTCGGCCCTTGTCGAGAACTGCGGCCCCTCTATGCAGATGTAGGTGCCGCCCTTGTGGACGGTAGCGCCTGCCTCGAGCGCGGACCTGTGGAGCACACTCCCCAGGTCAGGACATACTGGGTCCGCGAACTCGACATGGCCCACTATGCCGTTTCCGTAGAAGCTCGACGCCCTGCCCTTTGTCCTGTCGAAGAACTGGTCGACTATCACGATGTGGCCGGGCTTTATCTCCTCTTTCATGCTGCCGACCGCGGAGACCGATATGACCCATTCGGCCCCGAGCTTCTTCATGCCGTAGATATTGGCCCTGTAGTTTACCTCGGACGGCAGGAGCCTGTGCCCCCTGCCGTGCCTGGGGAGGAATATCATTTTCACATCCCCCAGCATGCCGGTTATATACTCGTCGGAAGGCTCCCCGAACGGAGTTGAAACGGCGACGAGCCTTACGTCCGTAAGCCCTTCCATCTCGTAAAGGCCGCTTCCGCCTATCACACCGACTACCCTCATTGGCGCATTCTCCTTTTGAAAAAGATAAGCCTAACCCTAAACTTGTAACATCTGCGGCCCGCTTTGGCAAGGCCATTAATGTGTTCCCGCCGGACGGACAATTGCACTGGAACGCCTTTATAAAATTCTCGGCAGCCTGTCCGACAAAAATACTTGATCGCCAACGGGAGAGCGCCTCCGTGGTCCGCCCTCAGCCGGGGTAAGCGCCCCGGAGCTGGCCGCAGGCCGCCTGTATCTCGGAGCCCTTGCTCGCGCGCACTATGACCGTATAGCCCGCTTTTTTTATTATCGAATGGAAAGAGTCGACCCTGGCCTCGGATGGCCTTTCGAAAGGCGCGCCCGGGAAGGGGTTGAAGGGGATGAGGTTCACCTTGCAGCGTATGCCGCGAAGAAGCCTTATGAGCCTCCTCGCGTCGTCGTCTGAGTCGTTCACGCCGGAGAGGAGCACATACTCTATTGTTATGTACCTCCGTTGCTTGAGGGGATATGAGCGCAAGGCTGAGATGAGATCGGCGAGCGGGTACTTTTTGTTTATCGGCATGAGCCTGTCCCGCGTCTCGTCTGTCGTCGCGTTGAGGGATACCGCAAGATTTACGTTCGAGTCCTCTCCGAACTTTTTAATCGCCGGGACGAGGCCGGCGGTAGAGACGGTGACCTTGTTATGGGAGAAATTGAAGCCCAGGTTGCTGGTGAGGACGCTCGCGAACCTCACGACGTTTTCGTAATTCGCGAACGGCTCCCCCATGCCCATGAGGACGATATTCGATATCTCCTCGCCCTCGTCGAGTATATCGTAGGCGGTAAAAACCTGGTTAGAGAGCTCGGCGAGGGCAAGGTTACGAACGAAACCGCCCATCCCTGTCATGCAGAACCTGCACCCGAGGGCGCACCCGGCCTGCGAGGAAACACACAGGGTGAGCCTGCCGGATTCGGCTATAAGGACCGACTCGATTCGGGAGGAGTCCTCCAGCTCCGAAAGGAACTTACGGGTGCCGTCCGAGGAGCGCCTTACGTCAACGAGCCTGTTCCCCCGTATCTCGTACGCTTCCGAGAGCCTGACTCTAAAGGCCTTAGAGACGTCGGTCATGGCCGAGATGTCGGAAGCGCGCCTCATGAAGACCCACCTGAATATCTGCTCGGCCCTGTAGGGGCGCTCTCCCATGGAGGCGACCTCAGAGGCAAGCTCCTCTAATGTGAAATCCCTTAGGTTCTTCATTGTGCCTTTTCAGGTGAAAGTGTGGAGAAAGGGGCGGAAGAACAGGCAGGAAGCTCCCTCAGCGCTCGACCTTTGAGATCAGCCAGTAAATGCCGCCCAGGACCGCTACCGCCGCAACGAGCGAGAGCTGCGCGCCGACAGCCTCGCTCGAAAGGCTGGTGACGAGTATCTTCCTTATCACGGCCACAAGGGCTACGCTTATGAAGACCCTTATCGCGAACTTGCCCCCCCGGAGGTGCTTTATCTCGGTGTCCATGAGCTCTATTACCACCCAGAGCATGAGAAGGCTTCCGAGCGTGCTCAAGAGCCCCTTTTCGATGTCGCCGTCGAGTATGTGAAGGAGGTCGTAGGCGAAAAGGCCCATTACCATGAAGCCCAGGAGCACGAGGCCGACGACCAGGATTAGGTTCAGGCCGTGGGAAAAGCGGTTTGCCATCTGGACGAGGTAAGATTCGACCCTCTGCGAGAAGAAGAACTTCTTCTCCTCCTCCACGTAGGAGTTAGTGAAGACGTCGAGGTTTATGTCCAATATCTTCTCGACAGATTCGAGCATACGGGCGCGCTCGTTTATCTCCGATACTTCCCTGTGGAGGATGCCGTGGATGTATATCTTTACGAAATGGAAGGCGGCGTTCACGTAATGGGTGTGGAGGCCCACTTTTACGTGGACCTCTCCCACCTTCTTCAATTCGGAGAGATAGTGACCGCCGTAGGAGCCGGAGAAGAGCTTCATGAACCAGAGCTTCAGGGCGTCCTGGTGGCGCTTTACGGTGGCCTCGTCCTTAAGGAACCGCTTCGTTTCCTCGAAGTCCTTGACGAAGTTGTAGAACTCCTCGACGAACTCTTCCCTGTACCGCTCCATCACGGGCCTGAGCCTCATGAGAAGCGATACGTCCTCGTCCGTGAAGCGGTAATGCTCTTTTATTTTCTCAATCGACTCCATGCGGCCCGCGTCTCTACTCGAATATCTCCATCGCGCTGAAGAAATAGCCTATCTCGAAGGCGGCGGTATCCGGGCCGTCCGAGCCGTGCACGATGTTCGACTCTATCGAATCCGCGAAGTCCTTCCTTATGGTGCCCGGAGCTGCCTTCGCAGGGTCGGTAGCGCCCATGAGCTCCCTGTTCTTCGCTATGGCGTTATCGCCCTTCAATACCATGAGGACCACCGGCCCCGATGACATGAAGTCGGTAAGGCTCCCGAAAAAGGGCCTTTCCCTGTGGACGGCGTAGAAGCCCTCGGCCTCCGCCTTCGAGAGGCTTGCCATCTTAATGGCGGCGACCTTGAGGCCAGCGGCCTCGAACCTCCTTATTACCTCGCCTATTATCTTTTTCCTTACACCGTCCGGCTTGATTATCGAGAGCGTCTTTTCAACCATCTTCCGTCTGCGTCCTCCTTAGGGTATCCGCTGTACTAGCGTCTCTATCGCGTATTTGGTAATTTCCTCGAATGGTATGGGCTTGGCCATGAGCTTCTCGCTCGCCATGTTCGCCTCTGCCGAGCCCACCCACGCTATCCTGCCGGTCTCTGTGTTCCAGACCTCCATGTAGAGCTTTATCTGGGATTCGTGCGTCTTGAAGAGGCTCAGGCCGAATACGCTCAACCTGTTCGACTGGCCCTGCGTGAACTCTATAAGCTTCGGGTAGATTATGTACCTGACACCCAGGAGCCGCCCTATCTTCTGTAGCCTGGTGCTTTCGAGTATCCCGGTCGAGTAATATTCCTTGAGCATCCTGGCGAAGTCGGCCGAAAGGCCGCCGCCGTTAATGATGCTCAGGGTGTCCCAGTAAGGGACTATCCTCACCTCGGGCTTTATGCTCCGGAGGGCCTCCTCCGTGTAATCGCCTATGAGCTCCCTGTACTCAAAGCCTTTCTCGGAATTCGAGGCCGCGAGCAGGGCGACCGAGACCCCGTTCCCGAAGATGGAATCAACGGAACGGAAGGGCTCCCTTGCCCTGAAGTTCATCTGCGTGAGCGGGTCGGAGGCGCAGGCCGTTAAAATGAATACAAGGAGCGCCGGGAAAAGATACCTCGCTTTTTTTAAGAGAGACCCGCGCCGGGCCGGATCCGTTGCGCGCGATTGCCCGGCATTGCCGTGCCGCACCCCATCAAGACCTGCGTCCGAGAGGTCCCCTTGCTCCATGTGAGCTTTTCCTCCTTTTTTAAGGAGAGGCGTTAACCTGACTGGGAATAGGTCAGCAGCCTTTCCGGGCAGCTTTGGGGGCCGCGTGCGGAAAGGCTATCCTGCCGGATAAAACCTAATTATACCCTAAAAAGCTCCAGGCAGGAGTCGCCGGGGCCTCAAAATATAACACTTAACAGGTACTTTTTACAAGTTTTTAAAATGGAGGCGGCGGGGCGGCCTTTTACCGTTGCGTTGAGACCCTCCCCTCCCTTGATGGGAGGGGATAAGAGGGGAGGGTGAAATATCTTCACCCCTCCCAGCCTCCCCCCCTCAAGGGGGAGGAGTGATATAAAAGCCGCAAGCGGCGGGGAACTCAACCCTTAGAGACTAAAGCCCCCGGACATTCTCACCGGCTCTTTCCCACTCCGGCCTTGGCGCAATAGGGAGCAATGCGGCAGGTACTGCAAAACGGGGAGACAGGCCTGCAGAGGTTCTGCCCGTAAGCCACAAGAAGGTCGTTTATCTCGATCCAATGCCTTTTAGGTAGCTTTTCGCGGAGGGCACGCTCGGTCTCGTCAGGGGTTTTCGTCTTAACGAAGCCCCATCGGTTGGTGATCCTGTGTACATGGATATCTACGCAGATGCCGGGCTTTCCGAAGCCCAGGGTCACGACCAGGTTCGCGGTCTTCCGGCCAACGCCTTTTAATTTCAGTAGCTCATCTATCTCGTCGGGGACTTTCGAGGAATGCTTCTCGACCAGCTCTCTTGATATGTCCCGTATGACCTTCGCCTTTGTCCTGTAGAACCCTGCCGGGTATATGGCCTTCTCTATCCGGGAGAGCGGGAGCGAGGCGATTGCCTTCGGCAATGCTCCGAGCTTAAAAAGCCTTTCGGATGCGTCTCTCGTTACGTCGTCTTTAGTGCGAAGGCTTATGATGCAGGAGACGAGCACCTTGAATGGGTCTCGACGTAGTCTCTCCGAAACCTCTGTGACATAGGGCGTGCGGAAACTCTTATATTCGGCCCTTAGTATCTTTATGATTTTGGTGATGTCTTCGAGGCGCATGGAAAGAAATTATAGGATTTGAGAAATAGCGTTGGTGTGGTAATTTTTTACAGTAAATACTACCCTCTTAGACTAATTCGCCTATTTAAAATCAGAATATTCAATTGTAAACCGAGCAGTATTCTCAGGAAACAAATCGAGCATAAAGAATTTTTCTTTGTAATTATAAAAATCCGCTCTTGTATCACCTAAAGCGCGAGATATGCTATTTATGCTTGGCAAATTCTTTAATTTACTTTTTTTAATCTGTTTACGAACAAATCGTGCACGCTCTTTAAGCGCATTTGGCGAACAGCGTTCTCTTATATATTTATCGAAAACTTTTTCAAAAAAAATCTCTGACGTGTAATGTAATATAAAGTATCTTCTTCTTTTGCATTACTATTCAATACTTGAACAGCTCTGCCACCGTCCCCTGTTACGAGCATCTCTTTATAAAAATCAGTAAAATCTCTTAATATCGCATTAGAATCAACCTTCTTTATTGGCCCTATTAAAGCACAACATGGGGCTCTGTCCGTTAAATCCAAAATTTCAACAATATGGGCACCATAACAAGCAGCCAAAACAATAAAAAGATTGTTCCTTGTTGCCATAATAGAAGGAGTTTTCAAATCACTCCAACTCACAAATTCTCCTGAGGATAAAATAATGCCTTCTTTATCCTCACTGCCGTGTGCTTCAATATGAATAATTGGATATCCTTTTGAGCTTACCTCTTTAATCAATTCCTCTAATTTCGCTATTAAAAAATTCTTTGTACTTACCTCAAATAACTCTATTTCCAAGCCAAAGTCATATGCGTCATTGAGTACACATAAGTCCTCACGCAAACGAGAACCTGAATGCAATTGTTCTGCTGGCAAGGATTGAATTATTATGATCCTGCTGAAGTGGAATACGTTCATAGATGGTGCGCGTAAGCGCATAGTGTCGTAGGGTGCGCTGTGCGCATCAATCTTTTCTGAATGATTCCGACTTTGCTGTCCTGCAAAAAATTGTCGGGCTCTCCGCTCCCTCAGAAAAGATGGTGCGCAAAGCGCACCCCTACCAGGTAAAAGTAGCTTCCCGCCTTGTTTCGCTCGCCTTTGGCTGCACGACCTCAACCGAATGTCTTTAGAGCCACACCTGTGTACATATCAGTTCAGCACCTTCGCCTTCTTAACGAAAAAGCTCATCTCGTAAAAAAGCTCGTCGTCGAGGTACATCTTGAGGTCGTATCTGCCTTCGTGGTTTATGCCGAACGGCGAGACCATGAAATTTACGTGGCTGTAGCCTTCCCTTGCGGTCATGTTGAAAGGGGTGAACCTTGAGAGCAGCTCGTCCCCGTTCGGGTCCTTTATGCTGAACTTCACGCTGAAAGTCCCTTCTCCACCTTTCATACGGGTGAAAAGGCACAGCTTGCTCATCATCGCCGGAAGCGCCTCCACTATGATGTCCTGCGTGTAGAGGCCTATGAGGGAGAACTTCCCGCCCCTCTCCTCTCTTATGTCGTCCAGCATCAGGGTAATCTCGTGCCTGGGCAGGGTCTTCGGGGACATAACCACCTCGCGCTTTCTATTTTTTTGTCCGTAAATGTGCCTGGATTCTTCCGACCTTTAAAGCATTTCCACAATGATATGTCAACAATTCCGGCTTATAAACTGTGTTTACCCCATCTTTTCTAAAGAGACGCCAGGAGATTGCCTTGAAGGTAGTTCATAATCCCCCTGAGTCCCCCTTTAGGAAGGGGGAAATCCGCTCTACCTTTCTCGCGCCCGAGTGCCGGGATTTTTCCCCTTCGTTTCACTCAGGCTTCGAGCTCACACGCTCAGAATTACAATGTATCTCTCAGAAAAAAAGGGGGACGGAAATTTTTCCGTCCCCCTTCGGTCGTTCGCGGTATGCGAAACGGGCTTACATCATGTCCATTCCGCCCATTCCGCCCATTCCACCCATGCCGCCCATTCCGGCGGGCATTCCGCCGCCGCCCTTTTCTTCCCTGGGCTTCTCTGCCACCATGCACTCGGTGGTGAGCATGAGCGAGGCGATGGAGGAAGCGTTCTGGAGCGCGATCCTCGACACCTTGGTCGGGTCTATGACGCCGGCCTTCACGAGGTCCTCGTAGCTCTCGGTCGCTGCGTTGAAGCCGAAGGCGTCCTTGCCGTTCTTTACCTTATCGACGACTATCGAGCCTTCGAGGCCCGCGTTCGCCGATATCTGGCGGATGGGCTCCTCGAGGGCGCGGAGCACGAGCTTAACGCCGAACTGCTGGTCGCCTTCGAGGTTGAGCTTCGATATGGCGTTCAAGGTGCGGAGATAGGCCACGCCGCCGCCCGGGACAACGCCTTCCTCAACCGCTGCCCTGGTCGCGTGGAGCGCGTCCTCGACCCTGGCCTTCTTCTCCTTCATCTCGGTCTCGGTGGCCGCGCCGACGTTGATTACGGCAACGCCGCCCGCGAGCTTCGCAAGCCTCTCCTGGAGCTTCTCCCTGTCGTAGTCGGAAGTGGTCTCCTCTATCTGGGCTCTTATCTGCTTTATGCGGCCCTCGATGTCGGCCTTCTTGCCCGCGCCATCGATGATGGTGGTGTTCTCCTTGTCGATGACGACCCTCTTGGCCCTGCCGAGGTCCTTTATGTCGACGCTCTCGAGCTTTATGCCGAGCTCCTCGGCGATGAGCTTGCCGCCGGAGAGGATGGCTATGTCGTCAAGCATGGCTTTCCTTCTATCGCCGAAGCCGGGGGCCTTCACCGCGGCGGCCTGGAGCGTGCCGCGGAGCTTGTTGACGACGAGGGTAGCAAGGGCCTCGCCCTCTACGTCCTCGGCGATGATGAGGAGGGGCTTGCCCATCTTGGCGATCTTTTCGAGCACGGGGAGGAGCTCCCTCATGTTCGACACCTTCTTCTCATGGATGAGTATGAAGGCGTCCTCGAGCACGCACTCCATCCTCTCGGGGTCGGTCACGAAATAGGGCGAGAGGTAGCCCCTGTCGAACTGCATGCCCTCGACGACGTCGAGCTGGGTCTCCATGCCCTTGGCCTCTTCGACGGTGATGACGCCTTCCTTGCCGACCTTGTCCATTGCCTCGGCGATTATCTCGCCGATGGTGCTGTCGCCGTTGGCGGAGATGGTGCCGACCTGGGCTATTTCCTTCTTCTCCTTGACATTCTTGGAGAGCTTCTTAAGCTCGCCTATGGCGACCTCGACGGCCTTCTCGATGCCCCTCTTAAGGTCCATAGGGTTATGGCCCGCGGCCACGAGCTTGCTGCCTTCCCTGAATATGGCCTGGGCAAGGACGGTCGCGGTGGTGGTGCCGTCGCCGGCGACGTCCGAGGTCTTGCTCGCGACCTCCTTCACCATCTGGGCGCCCATGTTCTCGAACTTGTTCTCGAGCTCAATCTCCTTGGCCACGGTCACGCCGTCCTTGGTGATGAGCGGAGAGCCGAAGCTCTTCTCTATTACGACGTTCCTGCCCCTGGGCCCGAGGGTTATCTTGACCGCGTCCGCAAGGGTGTTTACGCCCTTGAGTATCGAGCTTCTCGCATTATGGCTAAAGGAAAGTTCTTTGGCTGCCATTTGGTTCCTCCTTAGATATTAAATGTTTTTACGGGTCAATTGCCTTCCCGGATTATTTCTCGACGACGCCCAGAATGTCTTCTTCCCTCATGATGAGCAGGTCCTCGCCTTCGACCTTTATCTCGGTGCCGGCGTATTTGCTGAAGATTATGGTGTCATTGACCTTGACGGCCATGGGCTCGACCTTGCCGTCCTCCTTCTTGCCTGGGCCTACCGCGATGACCTTGCCCTCGGCCGGGGTCTCTTTCGCGCTCTCGGGTATTATGATGCCCCCCTTTGTCTTCTCCTTCTCTTCGAGCCTCTTTACAATGACTCGATCGTGAAGCGGTCTGATCTTCATTCTCTGCTCCTCCTTCTTGTGTTTAAGTTTTCAGATTATTGTCTTATCCGGCAGGGTGTAAAAGTTATTTTCGGACTAAATATATGGCCCACTCCGGACTTTGTCAAGGCGTTTTTTAGCACTCGCGAAAAAGAGTGCTAAAATATCGAAATATCTCGGCTTTTATCCAAATCCCATGTTTTTTGCCGATAGGGCCGGGTCCACTGAAAATTTTTTACAGGCTGAATAAAGCCGATGAAAGGGGGTGAAACGGGAGCAAGACGGGCCTTAAATGATTACCAGGGGCGGAGAGCCACTAAAAACATTTGACAATAGACCGCCAATAGGCTACAGTGTTCAGGAATAAGTGGTTGCAGGTCGGTATTTTGCTGAAAAAAGCTTTGTCTTTCCAGGCAGGACCTCAAGAACTTATATACTTAGAAAGGAGGTCCTGAACAATGGCAAAAGGCAGAGTGAAATGGTTCAATGAGTCCAAGGGTTTCGGGTTCATTGAGAGGGAGTCCGGGGACGATGTTTTCGTCCACTACTCCTCGATCCAGGGTGATGGTTTCAAAACCCTGAAGGAAGGCCAGGAAGTAGAGTTCGAGATAGCCAAGGACGCCAAGGGTTCCAAGGCGGTGAACGTAATACCCCAGTAAGGCCTGAAAACGAAAGCCCCCGCGAAAGCGGGGGCTTTTTTTTCGCCCTGAAAGGGGCCAGCCCCTCCCTCCGAATGTCTTCCAGCTAAAAATGCAAAAAATAAAGCAATTTCAGGTTATTTGCCCTCTGGCGGCCTGTAGTCCAACAACTTTCCTCTTGTAAGTTGAGCCCCCCTTGAAGTATAATAAATGTAACTTTTGTAACCTGCTATAATCAGATTGGGAGTCAGGTTCGGAAGCGGGTTACTGGCAAGGAGGTGTGGGCTATGGTTACCGAGATGAATCCCATAGAGCACTTCAAGGAGCTGGTTTCCGGCGCGATGAAACGCCAGAAGGTCAAGGCCGGCGAGCTGGCCGAATTCTATCTCTCGTCCCTTCTCACCAGCTTCCTGACGGTAGAGAGGATCCCGGACGAGCCCCTGGCCGTAACCTACCTCAAAGCCCTGGGCGCGACCAGGGAGGTGCAGTTCCGGCAGATGAAGCAGCTCGGAGACGTCTCGCTCTTCACCTCCGGTTTCTTCTCGGACAGCCTGAAGAGGAAGATAGTCGACATAGACTACTACATGGCAATGGGCTCGGCTTCCTACGGCTTTCTTGCGAACATGCACAGGGGCGGCAGGAACGAGGAGGTCTCAAAGCTCTTCGGCGAGCTTGCGAGCAAATTCGCCGCCTTTGCCGACGTGCTTACCGAGGTAAGCGAGCGGAGCAGGCTCACCTCGCCGGTAGATATCCTCCGCATCTACGAGAGATGGCTCCGTACCAGGAGCAGGCTCGCCGAGAAGGTATTGCGCGAAATGGGAATAGAGCCGCAGGACGCGAGCACGAAGTCGATACACTGAGCTACCGATACTCAAGGCCGCCTGTCCGGGCTTTTCCGGACAGGCGGTTTGTTTTTCAGCTCTCTATTGAATACGGATTCAGCGCACCTTGCGCAAAAAAAAATTATCTGTAACAGAAAACCTCAGAAAAGTGCCCTGGCCGCCCCGATTATGATGGTCGTGAACGCCGCCCCGCGAGGTAGCGGCGAGCGGACCACGAGCCTCCCTTTTTCAAGGCGGTCTTCAACTATATAGCCGAGCGCCAGGTCCCTTTGCGTATCGTCCCTCAAGGAGAGGAGTCTTCCTCCAAGGCCCTCACCATCTTCTTTCGTGAACCTCAAGCCTACTGAGCCGGTCTCTATTACAATCTCCCTCGCGTCCCTGAAATACTCCCTGAACCTCTTCGCCCTCCACTCAGCCCTTGTCGCCGCGCTCTTGGGGACTGCCCGGGGCGGCACCCGCACCCTTAAGACCCTGGGCCGGGACTGGAACCTGTACGCGTCCAGTATGTGCCCGAGCTCGTCTTCCCTTTCGATCCCGACGACCACGTCCGGGGAAAGGAGTTCGATCTTGTACTGCTTGTATATCCTCCCTATGCTTCCGGTCACAAGGCCCGAAGTGTCGATAATAATCCTTTCGCACCTTCTTAAGGCCTCGTCCATGAGGAGCTTCGCGCCTGTAAGGGACGGAACGAGGTTACCCGGAGGGCTCAAGGCCCCGGTAAAATAGAAGCCCTCGACCGCTATCTCCTCCCATCCCCTGAACCCGTTTTTCACCAGCCCCCACGCCATGGTCGCCGGAGGGCCTATGTGCGATTGCCCTGTGTCGAGGTCGAGCGCGCCCGCTTCGCCTTCCATTGAAAGGCGGTCAAAGATCCGGCCCGCCATCGCGGTCTTTCCCGTATCCGGGCCCCCGATGAGCAGTATGCTCCGGGTGTTGCCGGAGGAAACAGCTTTTATGATATCTCCCTCGGAGTAGGCCATGCGTGCCCCGGGCGCCCCGTTCGGGCGCCGTTAAGCGTATGATATCAGAAAAACCATGTTCGGCACGCGCACTCGAAATAGACGCGGAAAACTTCCGATTTTTTCTTTGACATTTTTCGACCTTTTGGTAATATTCAAACTGCCTTAATAATCCGGAGGTAATTTTCAAGGCTTTTTACGCCTGTTTCGCTCATTTCACCTGGTGCTTAAAAGAACCCCGTTATATGACACTCACGTTTCCCTGGGGGCCCGGATGGTCCCTTTCGCCGGCTGGGAAATGCCTGTACAGTACAGTGGAGTGAAAGAGGAACACCTCGCGGTGCGCTCCTCCTGCGGGCTTTTCGACGTAAGCCACATGGGCGAGATAGAGGTCTCGGGCGACAGGGCGATCGACCTCGTCCAGCTCCTTATAACAAACGACATAGAGCGCGTATCCGACGGGCAGTGCCAGTATGCGCTCCTTTGCAGGGATAACGGCGGCGCGGTGGACGACCTTATCGTCTACCGTTTCAATATCGACCGGTACCTCTTCGTGGTCAACGCATCCAACGCCGGGAAGGTCCTCGGCTGGATGAAGGAAGTCCAGGCAAGGGAAGACTTCTCGGACGTGGGGATAGAGGACCAGGGCGGGCAATACGCGCAGCTTGCGCTCCAGGGCCCGGCGGCGGTTGAGATTTTAAAGCCCCTCCTCGACACAGACCCGGCCGGGATAGGGCATTTCAGGTTCCACATGGGCCTCATCGGCGATGATGTCGAGGCCATTGTATCCAGGACAGGCTACACCGGCGCTGACGGGTTCGAGATATACCTTGCCCCGGAAGACGCCGAGGCGGCCTGGAAGGCTCTCATGGAGGCCGGGAGCACACACGGGCTCCGCCCTGCCGGGCTCGGGGCACGTGACACGCTCCGGCTTGAGATGGGTTATCCCCTCTACGGGCACGAGCTGGGAGAGGACATAACCCCGATAGAGGCGGGCCTCGCTAAATATGTAAGGTTCACCAAGGACTTCATCGGAAGGGACGTCCTTGAAAGGCAGGCCAGGGAAGGCACGGGAAGGACCCTCGTGGGCATAAGGATGCTCGAGCCCGGAGTTCCCAGGCAGGGCTATGAGATACACACCGGCGGAAAGAAAGTCGGTGAGGTTACAAGCGGGACCGTCTCCCCTTCCCTCAATATAGGAATAGCGATGGGCTTCGTATCCCCCGAGTCATCAAAGCCCGGGACCGAGGTCAGCATAGTAATAAGGGGGCGGGCCGCGAAAGCGGAGATAACCACCCTGCCGTTTTATAAAAAGTAGCGGCTAATACCCAAAAGCAGGAAAGGAGAAGCACCGTTATGGAGTTCCCGAAGGACCTTAAGTACACCAAGGAGCACGAATGGGTTAAGGTCGAAGGAAAGATAGCAACCATCGGAATAACCGACTACGCCCAGGACTCTCTTGGAGACGTGGTCTACGTGGAACTGCCGCCCGAGGGCGGCTCGGTCACGAAGCACGAGCCTTTCGGGGTGGTCGAGTCCGTAAAGGCGGTCTCGGACCTCTACTCGCCGGTCAGCGGCAGCGTAACCGAGGTGAACGACGCCATCATCGACAGCCCCGAGGCGATAAACGAAGACCCGTACGGGGACGCCTGGATGATAAAGGTCGAGATATCCGGCCAGAGCGAGCTTGACGACCTTCTTACCGCCGACGAGTACCAGAAGTTCATCGAGGAAGAGAAGTAAGCCGCTGTGCCCTACATCCCCCATACCGAAGAAGACATCGGAAAAATTCTTAAAGCAGCCGGCGCGTCCAGTATAGACGACGCGCTGTCGGCGCTTCCGGCAGGCTTACGCTCCAGGACGCCGCTCGAGATACCAGCGGGACTCTCGGAACAGGAGCTTTTTGGGCACCTCAAACGGCTCGGCTCAAAGAACTCGACGGTGGAGGATTATTCGAGCTTCCTCGGCGGCGGGGCATACAACCATTACATACCGGCCGTAGTAGACAGCCTCATATCAAGGTCCGAGTTCTACACATCCTACACGCCTTACCAGCCCGAGCTCTCCCAGGGCACGCTCCAGGCCATATTCGAGTACCAGACCTTCGTATGCCAGCTTACGGGAATGGACGTAAGCAACGCCTCCCTTTATGACGGGGCTACGGCAGTGGCCGAGGCCGCACTCATGGCAAGGAGGATAACCGGCAGAAACGGGGTCGTCCTTTCGGCCGCCCTGCACCCGGAGTACAGGGATACGGTCCGGACCTATCTCTCCGGGAGCGGCGACCACCTCTCGGAAGTAAGTTTTTGCACGGAGACGGGAACTACCCTCCCGGAAGCCGTTGAAAAGGCCACAGGCGACGATACTGCGTGCGTGGTCGTCCAGCACCCGAGCTTTTTCGGCTGCATAGAGGACGTGGAGGCGCTTGCGGAGATTGTCCACAGAAAAGGCGCCCTTTTGATAGTGGCCGTAAGCGAGGCCGTTTCCCTGGGTTTATTAAAATCTCCGGGCGAGATGGGCGCTGACATAGCGGTGGGCGAGAACCAGTCTTTCGGAAACCCGCTCTCCTACGGCGGCCCGTACCTGGGCTTCATGGCTACGAGGACCGGATTTGTCCGACAGATGCCGGGGCGCATTGTCGGCCAGACCGTAGATAAAAACGGCAAAAGGGCCTTCTGCCTCACCTTCTCCACGAGGGAGCAACACATAAGGAGGGAGCGGGCTACTTCAAATATCTGCACTAACCACGGCCTTTCAGCGCTAGCGGCTTCCATCCATTTGGCGGCCCTCGGCGGCGTGGGCCTTAAAAGGCTCGCGCACCTCAACCTTTCCAAGGCCGGATACCTTAAAAAGAAGCTCATCGAGGCCGGGGCAGAGGCCGCCTTCACCGGGCCCACCTTCAACGAGTTCACGATAAAAGTCAGAAAAGACCCTGAGGTGGTGCTTGCGAATCTCCTCCGGAAAAAGATCATCGGGGGAATTCCGCTCAAACGGTTCTATCCCGCGCTCGACCGCCATATCCTCGTGGCCGCGACAGAGATGAACTCGAAAGAGGAAATGGACAGGTTCGCCTCGGAGCTCAAGGGCGCATAGTTTTTTCAGGAAGGCTACTCCCCCTTCCTCCAATCTTTTTTTACAGGTTATTATAATGGAAGCCAACGGCACAAGAGGCCTCCTCCTTGAGGAGCCGCTGATATTCGAGAAATCATCGCCAGGCCGTACAGGCATAGGGCCGGCCCGTTCCGACGTCCCGGAGACCTCGCCTTCGGAAGCGATTCCGGGTAAGTTTCTCAGAAAAGACCTGGACGGCTTTCCCGACCTCTCGGAGATAGATGCGGTCCGCCATTATACGAGGCTATCGCAGTGGAACTTCGGCGTGGACTCGGGCTTCTATCCCCTCGGCTCGTGCACCATGAAATACAACCCCAAGATCAACGAGGCGGCCTGCCGCCTTCCGGGCTTCTCCCATATCCACCCGTACCAGCCTGAGGAGCTTACCCAGGGCGCGCTCGAGCTCATGCATTCGCTCGAAAGCTATCTTGCCGAGATTACCGGCATGGCGGCGATCACTCTCCAGCCTTCAGCGGGCGCTCATGGAGAGCTATGCGGCCTTCTCATGATGGCCGCCTACTTTAAATCAAAGGGAAAGCCGCGCACAAAAATAATAATCCCTGATACGGCCCACGGCACAAACCCCGCAAGCTCGCATCTCGCCGGCTTCAGGGTAGTGCCTGTAAAATCCGAAGGCAAGGGCGTCCTCTCGGTCGAGGCGGTGGCCGCAGTGATGGACGAAGAGACCGCCGGGCTAATGCTCACGAACCCCAACACCATCGGCCTCTTCGAGAGGAACATAAAGGAGATCGCCGAGATCGTCCATTCAAAGGGCGGCTTCGTCTACTGCGACGGCGCGAACATGAACGCGCTCATGGGGCTTACGAGATTAGGCGAGCTGGGCGTGGATGTTGTGCAGCTCAATCTCCACAAGACCTTTTCCACCCCGCACGGCGGCGGCGGCCCCGGAAGCGGTCCGGTCGGAGTAGGAAAGGCTCTGGAACCATTCCTGCCGGTTCCAAGGATAAAAAAGGAAGGCGACAGGTACAGCATCGACTTCGGAAGGCCTGATACCATAGGCAGGATGAAATCCTTCTACGGCAACTTTTCGATCATGGTCCGGGCATACGCATACATCAGGCGGATGGGTGGAGAGGGCTTGAAGCGCGCATCCATTGCCGCAATACTGAACGCCAATTATATAAAAGAGAGGCTTAAGGGCGCCTACCACCTCGCCTTTGACGAGCCCTGCATGCACGAATGCGTCTTCTCGGACCGGATCCAGCTCGGTAGCGGCGTGTCCACCATGGATATAGCGAAGCGCCTCATCGACTACGGCTACCACCCGCCGACCGTCTATTTCCCGCTGGTCGTCCCTGGCGCGATAATGGTAGAGCCCACGGAGACAGAGACAATAGAGACGCTCGATAGGTTCATCGATGTAATGAAAGCGATAGCAGAAGAGGCGAAGACGAACCCGGAGCTACTTAAGAACGCGCCTACAAGGACAAAAACCGCGCGGGTCGATGAGACGCGGGCGGCGAGGGAGCCGGTCCTGAGGTGGAAAAAGTAAAGCTTTTTGCCAAAAAATGAAAGGGCAGGGATAAAACCCTGCCCTTTTCTCATTCGTGCTAAAATAGCCCGGTCTTCTATGCCGGCTATCCGCGCCTATCCCCTCTTCTCGAAGCCCGCGGGCTGGCCGGTGGCCTGCGATACCACGAGCTGGGTCTTGGCCACTATTTTGTGCCACTCCCCTTTGGGCGCGAGCACAATGACGCCGGGCTTCAAGGCCGTGGTCGATTCCTTCCCGTTATCCAGGTAGTAGGTGCCCTCGCCCTCGTGGACGAAGAATATCTGGTCGCCGCCCGGGTGCCTGTGGTAGTCGAGCACCTGGCCGGGCTTGAAGTAATAGGTATCCTGCGCGAGCTGCTCGGTCTTTATGTAGGTGACCTTGTTTACCGCATCGTCCTTGAATTCCTTTTTAGCCGCCACGTCCGCTTGCTGCATGATCATACCTCCTGAGTTTTATCTCTTTTTTTTGAGTTTTAGGGCTGCCCTGAGGCAGCATACGTTGTAATTATACACAAAGGGATGGAGAGCGCAAGGAAAATTTTGGACTATTTAGGTCTTTTTTTACCTATTTCTCGCCGCAGAACTATTTCAGCAGATTTTCCACGCAGTTACGGAAGAAATTATCTCAGGTTCTTCTCGAGGAATTCCGCCGCAGCGGGGCTCCCGTAGTCCCTCGGCCCTGCAAGCACGCCCTCGATTTTTCCGCTCTTTCCGATTATCACCGACATTGGGATGACCCCCACCCTGTAGCTCTTTTTCGCCTCTCCGTACTGGTCGATGAGCATCGGAAAGCCGGCGGGGCTTTTTTCGAGGAATTCCATCACTCGCTTTTTCGAATCAATGGCGACGCCGAGGACGACCAATCCCCTGTCCCTGAAATCGGAGGCGAGCTTCGAGAGCGCGGGGAATTCTTCTCTGCACGGCTCGCACCAGCTCGCCCAGAAGTGGAGGAGGACTGTTTTGCCCTTGAACTCCGAAAGGCTTCGCTCAATGTCGTCCAGGTCCCTGAGCCTGAAATCCGGCGCAGGGCCGCTTTCACTCGAGGGCTGGACTATGAAGGGAAGGAGTATATGATTTCGATGCCGCTCGTCCGCATCGGCCCGATTCGGGGCGACTATCATGAAGACGAGCGCAAGGATTGCCAGGGATAGCGCGGCTACAAAGGCAGGATACTTCCGCGCGCGTTCTGCGCCCCTGGCGCGCCCCCCTTCACGGGGGGCGCGCGGCAGGGTTGAATCCTTGCAATCCAACATGTTTCTCATTCGGATTCGCCTCGACATCTCAGAAGACCCAAACGAGTATCGCGAAAAGCCTCCAGTCAATCACCTGCTGGAAGCCGTTGACCCTCTGGTATACAGGGACCTGGTACTTGAGCTCCGCGCTCCCGCCGGTCTTCGGTATCTTGGCCTGCACGGCAGGGGTTATGAAGACGGAATCTAGGCCGGTGAACTCGGGGTTGTCGGCCATGGAGGTAATAGGCCGCGAATACCTGCCCTCGTGGTCCCTGTCCCTTTCCGCGTGTATGCCGTTCAGCTCAAGGCCTACGTTGATATAATTTGAGGCCTGATATCTGGCGATGAGGTCGAGAGTGGTCTTGTCCCCGAACTCGTATCCGTTATTGCCCTCGGTCGTGAGCTGGTGAAAGAGGTTCGCCTGGAGGACGAGCGGGTAGAGCCCCCTCGTGTAGCTGAGGAGAAATAGAGGGTCCCATGACCCGCTACCGGGCTGCATCATCGCGTGCACCAGGTTCCCTGACGCGGTCCTCTCGCTTGTGGTCCCGGTCGGCGTCTTTACGCCGAGCCCCGCGACCAGCCTGTGCCCCGGCCTTATCGGCGCGTCGGTATAGAGCGTATAAAGGCCCATGAGGGATATGTCGCCGATGCCCGAGACCGTGTCCATGGTCATGTCCATCGTCATTCCCATCGCGCTACGCCTTCTCATGTCCATGTCGTTTATGATATAGGGGACCGATGCCATGAGCTGAAGGCGCTCGCTCACTGGTAGCACGCCGATAAGCGATATCTTCTGCATCCGCATCTCGGTCGGGACGCTGTATGGCTGGCCCATCTGCTGGTTCTCCGCAATCGCCTCGTCCGGGCTTACGCTCCTCGTCCCGTTCCTTATTGTCTCCATGTGCATGTACTCGTATGCGAGCGAGAGGCCGAAATTCTCGGCCAGGGTCACGCCCGATGAGGCCGCGCCTGCTATGCAGCACGAGAGGCCGCATTCGCCGGCCGCATGGGCCTGCCTGCCGCTAGAAACAGTTACTGCGACGATTAAAAGCAAAAAGAGGATACACTTCCTCATCTCGAATCTCCTGTGAACGGTTTTGGGCGCGCGGGCCTTTAGAAACCCATCGCCTTGCTGAAGCCGTAAGACACTCCATGCCCGTCAGGATGCAAAGCAACTCTTTTCGGAGTAAAGTAGTAACCCGGAAGAAGGATGCGCGAAGGTAAGGGCGCAATCGCTCAACCAAGCAACTTTCCGACACAGAGCCGCTCGCCCATGCTTAAAGGAAAATGGAATGCCTTGTAATCAGGATACGAGAGGGCTTTCGGGGGGTTCTTCGCTCGCGGCCGCGAACGTACCTGTGAAGAAAGAGCGGGTATAAATGACAGGCGCTATCAAATGGTCCGGCCCGGGCGCGAGCGCCTTACCGGCAAGGAAAGGCATATCAAGCGGGTTAAGGGCGACCATACCTGCTACGTCATTTCCCAGGTACCTTCCGCAACTTAAAGATTCAGGGGCATGGCCTTCATGCGACTCTGTGCTGCCGGTATGGCAGACCACGGTCTTGATGTCCTTTGCCATGACCGGGCACCTCTCCCCATGCCGGCAGTCCTCGCCCATGTGGAGGCAAACGCTCCCTGACAGGGGCGAGAGGGCCTGGAAAAGAAAGAACATGATGAGTAATGGCGCAAGACTTTTCACGGGCATATTATATCCGAACCAGGTTTTAAGGGCAATTTTTTGAAGACACGTCCTCTTTAACCCGAGGGGGCGTAAACGGCCTGAAAAAACGCCGGAACGGACGCTTTAATTTCAGAGCGCCTCCGATTAGTCTTGCGTAGCGCACTCATGATGGTTTATTCTGGTATTATAATAACTCTTATCTTATTAATATCATTACTATAACCAGAAACACCCCGGCCCCCCGGAATGAAAAAGGAAAAACCGAGAAACGGCTCCAAAAAGCGCCTCCTCTCACGGTTTAAAAGGAGGGCGAAACTCGTCTATTACAAAATACTCAGGCTCGAAGACCCGCCCGAGCGGATCGCAAGGGGAGCGGCTATCGGGGTGCTCATGGGGGTGCTCCCCACCTTCGGCCTTGGCACCATCCTTTCGCTTGCGGCGGCCTTCGCGCTCAAGGCAAACAAGGCGGCCGCCATCCTCGGAAGCCTTATCATGAACCCGCTTACAGCGCCCTTCTTCTGGATGCTGAGCGCCTTTGTGGGAAGCGTTCTGCTCCAGGAGAACTACTCTTCGATTTACGCGAACATCAAAAATAACGGCCTTGCTACCGGCGCAGGCTGGGCCTATGCCGTATTCCTCATCGGGAACGGCATAGTTTCCGTAATATGCACGGTGGGCTCGTATTACATCGTAAAGCACGCGGTCATAAGGCACCGGCGGAAAAAGGCAGAGAAGCTCAGGAGAAAAAGAGGGCACTGAGCTATTTCAGCCCCACGCTCCTTATGAGCTTGTAGAAGCAGAAGATCGTGAAGGCGGCCACAGTCCCCCACGAGAAAACAAGAAAAGCCCATCCTCCTGCCGTCATCTCCTCCTCCTTTTCCAGGCGACCCTTACAGAGACGACAAGGGCCGCCAAAAGCCCCGCCAGGAACGCCCTTGCCGCCCATACCCCAGCCTCGCTCCTCGCAAGCACCGAAGGGAGCTGCTCGTATGTCCAGGCCGCGAGTATGATTATGAGGAACATGGGCGTCACGTATTTCATCACGTAGAAGAAGAACCTCGGTATCCTTATGTGCGCCCCCCTTGTTATCTCGCCCCAGGCCTTTTCAGACCCGAATATCCAAAAGAATATCACGACCTCCATTAGCGCCAGGACCACGAGCCCGAATGTCCCTGCCCAGAAATCCATCTCGTCGAGCGCGCCGCTTACGAATATCGGCAGGTGAGCCGAGATGAAGAAAACGGCCCCGAGCACTATGACCGACTTCTTCCTCTCCCAGCCGAACTCGTCCTCGAAAAAGGCCATCATGGGCTGGGAGAGCGCTACCATGGAAGTAAGGCCGGCGAGGAAAAGAAGGAGGAACCAGATGAAGCCGAAGAACTGGCCGTAGCTCATGTAGGAGAAGACCGCGGGCATGCTCATGAAGCCGAGCTTGAAGGCGCCTCCCGAGGCTATCTCGGATGCGCCCTGCATCCCGAAGAAGATGACGGCAGAGGTGAGGGCGATGGTCGAGCCGAATATCACCTCCGCGAATGTATTGAGGCTCGCTGTGGAGAGGCCGTCTAGCGCGATGTCCTCGTCCCTTTTTACGTAACTCGCGTAGGTAAGTATGGCCCCCAAACCGAGGGACAGGGTGAAAAAGACCTGCCCGGCGGCCGCGAGCCAGACCTTGGCGCTCTTAAGGCCGCTTAAGTCCGGCTCCCAGAGAAAAGCAAGCCCTTCCCTGATCGTGAATGACGGGTCCGTCGGCGAGCTCAAGGTAAACACCTTGATAAAGAGCACAAGCGCCATTATGAAGAGGGCCGGTATGGCTATCTTGTTAAGCGCCTCTATGCCGCCGGAAACACCCCTGCCGAGTATCCAGAGCCCCAGGAAAAGAGTGCCGAGGAAAAAGGCGTAAGCCACAGGCCCGGGCGTAAGTATGTCGCCGCCCCCTGAGGCGCCGATATAATCATAGAGGAACGCCTGGTAAGGCTTCAGGTACTCGGAAGCCGAAGCCGCTTCCGCCAGGCTGTCGGTACCGGGGAAGCTACCCATTAAGGAGAAGATGCCGAAGGCGAGGGTCCAGGAGCAGATGTATGTGTAATAGATGACCACCACGAGCGGCAGGAAGACCCCGAGTATGCCGGCGTACTTTGCGGCCCTGTTCTTCCAGAGCTCATCGAACATGCCCGGCGCGGTGCCGTGTCCCCTTGAGCCGCCGTACCGGCCTATGCCCCATTCTATCCACATGAGGGGTATGCCAAGCACGAGGAGCGATATGAAATACGGTATCATGAACGCCCCGCCGCCGTTCTCAGCGGCCTGGACGGGGAACCTAAGGAAGTTCCCGAGGCCGATGGCATTCCCGGCCATCGCAAGTATAAGCCCTATCCTTGTGCCCCATTGTTCGCGCGTCCTCATCTTTTCTACGCCCCGCAAAATGTAATTCGGCCCTGCGTAGACCAGCGCCGAGCTGAAACTCCTGAACCGTAAAGCGCACGTGAAGGACTAAGCCCGCCCCAGCTTCTGAGGCGTCACTTCCTCTGGAAGTCGTCCTCGAATCGCACGATGTCCTCTTCCTCGACGTACTCGCCGTTTTGCACCTCGATTATCTCAAGGGGCACGTCGGTCGCGTTCTCGAGCCTGTGCTTTACGCCCCTGGGTATATAGGTGGACTGGTTGATCACGATATCCACCACCTCCTCGCCCCTCTGGACCCTTGCGGTCCCGGAGATTACGACCCAGTGCTCGCTCCTGTGGTGGTGGAGCTGGAGGGAAAGCCTCCTCCTGGGCTCGACCCTTATCCTCTTTATCTTGTAGCCCTCCCCGGTCTCGAGGAGGGTATAGGAGCCCCAGGGCCTCTCGACGGTCCTGTGTATCTCGTGCTCCGTGTAGCCCTTTTTCTTCAGGACCGAGACGACCTCCTTGACCTCCTGGGCGCGGTCGCGGGGGCAGACGAGAGTCGCGTCCGGCGTATCCACCAGTATCATATCCTTGAGCCCGATCGTGGCCACGGCCCTGTCAGAGCCGAGTATTATGGAGTTCTTGGAGCCGATGTCCACGACCCTGCCGCGGACGATATTGCCGTCCGAGTCTGGCTTAAGGACCGCGTTAAAGGAGCTCCAGCTGCCCATGTCCGACCACGGGAAACTCGCGGGTATCATGACCACGTCCTCCGCCTTTTCGAGTATGCCGTGGTCTATGGATATATCCTTTATCGACTGGTATGCGGCGATGAGGCTTTCGGTGTCTTTGCACGCGGATAGGGCCTCGAAGGTCTCGGGCAGGTGCTTCCTTACCTCCTCGAGTATCCTCTCGGCCTTCCAGAGGAAGATGCCGGAGTTCCAGTAATAGCCGCCCTCCTTTAGATACCGCCTGGCCCTTCTTATATCCGGCTTCTCGACGAACTTCTCAACACTCCGCATGCTGAAGCCGGATATCTTCTTTACCGCCCTCGGGAGCGCCTTTATGTAGCCATAGCCCGTCTCCGGGTGCGTTGGCACTATGCCGAAGGTCACGAGGCGGCCTTCCCGGGCGGCCTGAAGGGCCGCCTTCATTGCGGTCCTGAAGGACTTGCCGTCCTCTATGACGTGGTCGGCGGGCAGGACCGCCATCACCGCGCCGGGGTCTTTCCTGTATAGCTCGAAGGCCGCCAGCGCTATGGCTGCGGCCGTGTTCCTGCCCATAGGCTCTATTACGTAGCCGGGGTCCACGGCCTTGCCGTCATAGGAGAGGTGCAGCCTTATTATCTCGGCCTGCCTCGCGTTTGTGACGATAAGCACCCTCTCGGATGGCACGAGCGGGCTAAGCCTCTTTATGGTCGACTTAAGGAGGCTTTCGTCGCCTGCGACCTTAAGGAGCTGCTTCGGGGTGGTTTCGCGGCTCAAGGGCCAGAACCTGCTCCCTATGCCTCCGGCCAGTATTGCGGCATAGAGCTTGCCTTTTGAAGCGGGCCTTCTCCTCACGCCGGCCCCCTCGGCAAGCGCCTTCTTAAGGGGCTTCACTCGCCCTGCCGTGATTGCGCCCGAGAGGGCAGCCTTGCTCCCTGAACCGTTCCGCGACATGGCTCTTCCTTTCCCCGGACCTCCGATTCCGTCACGCGGAGGGCCGCGATGGGTTACTCACAACTGGATCGAATCAAAAGACCTTCCGCCTTGCGGCCGCGTCAAGGGCCGTGTAGGCGGCGCGTATCCCCAGGTAGCTCAGGTAATGGAGGCCGGTCAGGAATACGGAATCCGTATACTTCCTTGCGACCTCAAGCTCCTCCCTGAAGGTGCGGTGAAACGAGCTCGAAGTTTTCGAGCCGGGATGCACCCTGAACGAGGCAAGGCGGTCGTCGATAAACCCCGGCGGGTATTTCCGCCCCAGCCTCAGCCAGAACTCGTAGTCCATCACCCTGTGCTGCGACTCGTCGAATAGGCCGAGCTCGCCGAAGGCCTCCCTCCTTATGAAGGTGGCCGGCTGCGAGACGAAGTTCGTGACAAGGAGTATATTATAGCCGTACCGCCGAAGCAAAAAGTTCTTGTACGAGGTTATGTAGCGCCTCGTCTCCCTGCCCTCCGCGTCTATTATCCCGCACCTCCCTGTCAGCCATAGGCAGTCCGGGTGCGCCTGGAAGTATTGGGCGGCCTTTTTGAGGGCCCCGGGCTCATAGAGGTCGTCCGAGTTCAGGTAAGCGATTATGTCGCCGGTCGCCCTCCTGATGCCCTTGTTTATGGCGTCAGACTGGCCGCGGTCGCGCTCCGAGACCCAGGCGAGCCGCCCATCATACCTTTTAAGCACCTCCAGCGTCCCGTCATTCGAGCCGCCGTCGATTACAAGGTATTCGAGATCCGGGTATTCCTGGACGAGTACGCTTTCTATTGTCTCTGCGATGAAGCCACCCTGGTTGTATGATGGCGTTATAACGGTTATTCTCGGAGGGTTCCTCATTGCCTTAGCCCCGCGGCAGAGCCTGATATGGCCTGGAAGGTCTCTTCCGCAGTGCGCTCCCAGCTGAACCCGGCGGAGCGCTTGAGGCCTTCCGTGACGAGCCTTTCCCTCAATGCCGGGTCCTCGAGCACCCGGAGCATCCCGTGCGCTATGCTCTCTACGCTCAAGGGGTCGACGAAAAGCGCCGCGTCTCCAGCGACCTCGTCAAGGGGTTCTATTCCGGAGCAGACGACCGGAACGCCCGATGCCATGGCCTCGAGGACAGGTATGCCGAAGCCCTCGTGGAGCGACGGGAAGACGAAGAGGCCGGCGGCCGAGTATACCAGAGGTATGTCCTCGTAAGGGAGCCATCCCAGGAATATGATATCCTCCTCGAGGCCGAGCTCGCTTATCTTGCTCCTTATACCCTCGTGCCCGTAGTCCCTCGCGCCGATGAGGACGAGCTTAAGGTCCGGCCTGCTTATCTTTACGAGCTTGAACGCCTTGAGGAGCCGCTCATAGTTCTTGTGCGGAAGCGACGAGGCGATATAGAGGACGAAGCCCGGCGGGAGCCCGTATTTCCTCCTTACGGCCGCGGCCTCCTCCGGCGGTCTCTTCCTGAAAATCGATTTCTCCGAGGCAAGGTGCGTGACCGTGACCTTACCGGGATTCATGGAGTAGAATTTCACTATGTCCCTCTTGGACTTCTCCGAGAGCGTGAGGACCGCGTGAGCGCTCTTCGCGCTCATGTAGATTATGGATTTGAGGAAGAGGAGGTACCACCTGTTGAAGTTCCCCGGCTGGTTCACGTGCTGCAGGTCGTATACCATGAGAAAGGACGGGACCGGGGAGAAAAAGGGGGCCGTCATGCCGGCTGAAAAGAGCGCGTCGAGCCTGTCCCTCTTAGCGAGGAAGGGCAGCACCGCCTGCTCGTATGCTATCCTCATGGGGCGGTTCGAGGCCCTTACTTTGCAATGCACCACTTTAATGCCGCCTTCGCCCAGGAGCCCCGCGGATTCCCTGTTGACATAAAGCAGGAACTCGTGGCCCGGCGCGACGCGCGGGAGCCACTTGATGATGTTCCTCAGGTACACCTCGCTACCGCCCACCCTTCCGGGCAGGAGATAAAGCGCGTTTATGCCGACCCTCATCTCAGAACCGCGCCCCTCCAGTACTCGAGTATCGATTCGAGGCTTTCCCTGAGCGTGTACTTCGGCACCCAGCCGAGCGCCTTTATCTTCGCCGCATCGCCGTATATGGCAGCGGTCTCGGTGTGCCTCCGCCTCGAGGGGTCCTCCTTTATGACTATCTTCTCCGTGGAGAAGGATATGAGCGTCTCGGCTATCTCCCTTATGCTCGTGGCCCTGCCTGAGCAGACGTTATAGGCCTCTCCGAAGCTACCCTTCTCGACAAGTAGCTCGTAGGCCGCGACCACGTCCCTTACGTCAAGGAAGTCCTTCGCGGTCCTCAGATTTCCCACTTTGAGGGCCTTCTCTTCCCTTATCCCGGCCTCTATCTCGGCTATCTGCCTGGCAAACTCGGAAGTGACGAAGCTGTCGGACTGGCGCGGCCCGAAGTGGTTGAAGGGGCGCGCCCTCACGGCCTTGAGGCCCCGGCTCCTCCAGTACTGGAATGCGAGGAGGTCCTGCGTCACCTTGCTCACTGCATAGGGGTTCAGGGGCTTAAGCTCGGCTTTTTCAGGGACCGGCAGAAAATCCGCGGCAGCGTCCCCGTACTCGTCACCCGAGCCTATATTGAGGACCACGGCCTCGGGAACATGCTTGAGGACCGCCTCGAAGACGTTCAGGGTCGAGAAGATGTTCGTCTTGAGGGTCTCTTCAGGGTGGTTGAACGAAAAGGAGGGTATGGATTGGGCCGCGAGATGGAATACGATGTCGGGCCTCAGGCGCTCTATCGCCGCCTCGACCGCCGCCCGCTCGGTAAGGTCGCACGGGACAAGGTTCAAGCCCTTTATCCCGGAGAGGTTCGCCGTGTTGTCGTCTATCCGCGTGCCACAGACCTCGAACCTCGAGGCGAGCCTTTCAGCCAGATGCGACCCTACGAACCCGGCTATCCCGGTTATGAGTACCTTACGCACACTTGAGCCTCTCTATATCGGCGTCCACCATCATGCGGACGAGCTCCTCGAACGAGACCCTGGGCTTCCAGCCGAGGACCGCCTTGGCCTTTGCGGGGTCGCCAACGAGGAGCTCGACCTCTGCGGGTCTGAAAAAGGCGGGGTCTATAACGACGTGCTTTTTCCAGTCGAGCCCGGCGCGGTCGAACGCGAGCTCCACGAACTCGCGGACCGTGTGCGTGTCGCCCGTTGCCACTACGTAGTCGTCTGGCGCGCCCTGCTGTAGCATCATCCACATCGATTCCACGTAGTCTCCGGCAAAGCCCCAGTCGCGCTTGGCATCGAGGTTTCCGAGGCGAAGTTCGGTCGCAAGCCCGAGCTTTATCCTTGCCGCCCCGTTGGTTATCTTTCTCGTCACGAACTCGAGCCCCCTTCTCGGCGACTCGTGGTTGAAGAGTATCCCGGAGCAGGCGAATATGTCGTAGCTCTCGCGATAATTCACGGTTATATAGTGCCCGTAGACCTTCGCGACACCATAGGGGCTCCTTGGATGGAAGGGCGTAAGCTCGTTCTGGGGGACCTCCCTCACCTTGCCGAACATCTCGCTCGAAGAGGCCTGGTAGAACCTAGTATCCGGCTTTATCCGCCTTATTGCCTCGAGGACCCTCGTAGTGCCGAGTCCGGTAAATTCTCCGGTAAGCGTCGGCTGGTTCCATGAGGTCGGCACGAAGGACTGCGCCGCGAGATTATAGATCTCGTCGGGCATTATCCCCTTAACGGCTTCGTCAAGCGAGGACTGGTCCATCAGGTCGCCCTGCACGAGGCGGACTTTCTCCCTTATATGCTCTATCCTCTCGAACTTGTCGATACTGGACCGGCGGACCATGCCGTATACCTCGTACCCTTTTGAGAGGAGGAACTCCGCAAGATACGAGCCGTCCTGTCCGGTAATACCCGTTATCAAAGCTTTCTTTGCCATCCGACCCTTCGAGCCCCTTTCCCGATTGATTGAAGCCCCGGAGCAAAATTTATGGAAAATACAATCATACCACTCCATGCCCGGGTTTTCACCAGCAAAAAACCTTAGTTGGGCCTTGGCCTGATTGTATGTTCACGAAATGAACGATACCACGACCAAGGAACTCGCGTCAAGAGAGAACAACTTGTTTTCCGGAACAAAACCGAAGAGATATGTAGCCGGGTCCGGCCGATGAATTGCAGAGGTTTTGAAAAAAGGACCCTCGATAGGGACTATTCCTTGTCAGATGCTTTCAAGACCGTGTCTATGGCCGACTTTATGGCCCTCGAATGGGACTCATCCGGGCTTCGGAGGACCTTGAGGAGTTTCATTATATAGGCGGCCTCTTCCGCCTCGGGCGAGCCAACGTTCGCGGCCTGCCCCTTAAGGGAGTAAAGGGCCGGGCTTTCGCCTGCCAAAGGGGCTTTTCCGGGCTTGAAGACCTCGCCTCTGCCGCTTATAAGCCAGTCGAGGCCCACGCCGAACCTCTCGGAAAATGCAAGCACAAGCCCTGAGGGCATCTCTCCGCGCTTCTTGTAATTGGAAAGCGCCTGCGGGGTGACCTCCAGGGCCCGCGCAACGGCAGAGTCGTTCTTAAGGCGCGCAGCCCACTTCATCCTCTCTATCACATCCGCGTAGTTTACGCCCATCTTCAGTCCTTATGCGCCCGTACTTATGCCTCAAGCTCTACTCTGCCGTCCGGCATTTCGGCCTCGAGCCGCTCCTTTATGAAGGCCTTTGCCTTATCGAGCTTCTCCTGATCCGTTGCCTCGAACCTCAAGACCAGCACAGGCTGGGTGTTCGAGGCCCTTACAAGGGCCCAGCCGCCCTCGAAGTTCACCCTTAAGCCGTCTATCTTGATAATGTCCTTTACCCGGAAATCGTCCGAACCCCGGCCGATGGCCTTTTCGAGCTTTTCGATTATCAGGAACTTGAGCTCGTCAGGGCAGTCTATCCTTATCTCCGGGGTGACTACCGTCTCCGGAAGCCCCGCGAGCATGGAGGAGAAACGGAATGCGGGGTTTGCGGCCCTTTCCCTTGCGGCTATCTCGGCCACCCTGCAGGAAGCGTAGATGGCGTCGTCGAAGCCGAACCACCTGTCCGCGAAAAAGATGTGGCCGCTCATCTCGCCGGCCATGGCCGCGCCGAGCTCCTTCATCTTGGCCTTTATGAGCGAGTGCCCGGTCTTCCACATGACAGGCTTGCCGCCCATACGGGCTATCTCGTCGTACATGACCTGGGAGCACTTGACCTCGCCCACGATGGTAGCGCCGGGCTTTTCCTTGAGGATGGATTGCGAGAGGACCACCATGAGCTTATCGCCCCAGATGACCGAGCCCTTTTCGTCGACCATGCCTATCCTGTCCGCGTCGCCGTCGTAGGCGACCCCGAACTCGGCCCCGGTCCTCCTTATCGTCTCGATAAGGTCGAGGAGGTTATCCATTACGGTCGGGTCCGGGTGGTGGTTGGGAAAAGAGCCGTCAGGCTCGCTATAGAGCTCGATCACGTCGAAGCCGAGCCTCTTAAGGAGCTTCGGGGCGACCGGGCCCGCGGTGCCGTTCCCTGAGTCGAGGACTATCCTCATGCGTTTGGGGAGCTCCGGTATATTGAAGGAGCCCGCGACGTACTCTATATAGCTCGGGATTATGTCATGGACCTCGACTATGCCGGGAACAGTCTCAACCGGCGGCTTTCCGAGGACCTCTTCCTTTATTATCTTCTTCATGGCCTGAATCTCTGAGCCGTGTATGGTCTCTTTTCCGACGCTCACCTTGAAGCCGTTATACTCCGGGGGGTTGTGGCTTCCGGTTATCATTATCCCGCCGCCCACATTGAGCGTATGCATGGAGAAATACTGAAGCGGCGTGGGGCACTCGCCTATGTCGATGACGTTTACGCCGCTCTGCGTAAGTCCCCTTACAAGGGCGTCCCGTATGGGTTTGGAGCTCGTCCTTACGTCCCTTCCGACTGTAATTCTAAAGTCCGGGCCTATCTTCGCGCCCCGCCTTTGGGCGTAAATGGCATACGCCCTGCCCAGTAGCTCCGCGACCTCGGCCGTAAGGTCCTTCCCCCATGTGCCTCTTATGTCGTACTCCCTGAATATCGCGTCAGAAATGCTCATCGATATAACCCCCGGTTTATTTGAACAGGGAAAGGCGGTCCGCCGGACCCCGCTTTAAGCGATCCCCTTCCTGGAGCGCTTCTCCTGCCTTAGCTTCCTGAAAAAAGACTTTAAGACCTCTTCGGATTCAGAGGCGAGCACCCCTCCGGTCACATGGACCCTGTGGTTCAGCCGCGTATCCGTTGGGATATCGTAGAGCGAGCCTGAAGCGCCCGCCTTGGGGTCAAGCGGGCCGAATACGAGCCTCGGTATCCGGGCGAGCACAATGGCCCCCATGCACATGAGGCAGGGCTCGAGCGTGACGTACATGGTCGCGCCGGATAGCCTCCAGGTCTTGAGCTTCCTTGCCGCGCTCCTTATCGCCAGAAGCTCGGCATGCGCGGACGGGTCGGCCTTCGTCTCCCTCAGGTTGTGAGCCCTGGCTATGACGCGCCCCTCGCGGACGATGATTGCGCCCACCGGGACCTCTCCCTTAAGGGCAGCCTTATGGGCCTCCCTGAGGGCCTTTGCCATGAAGGCCTCGTCCAGCTTTATGCTCAAAACACCTATCCTCTTACCTGCGAAAGAGTAAAAGGTACATTAAATATGAGGTGTTGTCAACCGGGACACTGAGTGTAGGGGGTTGAGATAAGTAAGTATATAAAATTGCGATAATTAGGCTCGCGGATGGTTTACGAATGCTTAACTGTAGGGGGCTGGTTGATTAGGTCAAACAGGGTTTAATAAGAATCCGGGCAGAAATTAATGGCTTTACAGGCCGACTACGGTAGGCATTTCATCCCAGGTCCGCCCTTCAAGCTGTCGGCCTGTTTTCTTTTTCCAAATGCCACCCCACTGTTTAAAAAAGAAAGGAACACCCATTTTCTGGCATTTATCACGAACATTAATAACCCAGGACGGGTCAATATATCGAGCCCCTGGCCCTGACTCCCCCCCCGCGATAACCCAGTCTATACCTTTCAGATTCAGGCGTTTTACCGGGCCGAGTAGTGGCTCGACGGAGAGAAACTTTACGTGAGCAGACGTTTGGCGAAGGTGATTCGCTCGATAAATATAATCCTCGTTTTCAATGCTAACTCCCATCCATATATGAGATGCCCATGGTAATCGAGGGGCGAGCTGCGCCAAGCGGTCTGATCTTTTCGTGAGGACCTGATAGATATGCCAATCGGCGCGCTTCATTACATCGAAAACGGAGAGAATAAAGTTATCGCTTACACTTTTATGGAAAAGGTCTCCCATAGAATTAACGAAAATAAGTTGCGGCTTTCTCCATTTAAGAGGGTAATCGAGAACATGCTCGTGCATAGAAACGGTGAATCCTTTGGAGTAGTTGAGCTGACCCATAGCCTGAAGACGCTTGGCCATGCGCTCGGCATAGCAGTTTTTACAACCGGGACTTATTTTGGAACACCCTGTAACAGGGTTCCAAGTAGATTCGGTCCATTCTATCGAAGAATTAACTGCCATTGGAATCGGGTCTATTTACGATATTTATTGAAAATATAGCTTGCGATCTTTTCGCCAGTGCTGTTTTGCGAGGCGAAAAACAGGTAATATACTACGGCGTTATTCGAGTTTTTCATTGCAAGGGGCTTGGGAACGTATTTAAAACCCGCCACTTTCTTGAGTCGTTGCCGGAAAGCGTCAGCAATGGTTTCGTTATCGGCCTTTTCCTCAAACCCAAATAAGTTTCCATCAGTAGTATACGCTATTTTTCTCCAAGAGTCATCCCCCCAGAAGGCATTCATGCGCTCTATATCCGCCGGGTCGACGCCCTCTGGGTTTTTCCATAACACATTACGATTCATATCGGCAACAGGGAAGTTTAAGAATATCTCTACGCTTTGCATTTCTCCCGCCCTGGCTATTACCTCCCAGTTAAGATGAAGGCCATAGGGATCCAGGAGGCAAAGGCCCCGGCGATAATCTTCATATCGGACTTTGGGAAAAACGTCCTTCAGCAGAACCGCATTGCAATCTCCTTCAGAGATAAAGACATCCGCCCGGTGACCGACCGTTTTCTTCAATGCCGCGACTTTCTCACCATCAAGGTCTATGAAGTGATATTCACGGAAAGGAGGGACGACGTTAAGAGCCAGCACGGGGCTTCCATCTACGAGCTCTCCAGTGGTTCTCGAAACATGCATACCTCGACCAGAAAAAGCGTCTATATAAACGTGGTGAAAATTCACCTTCTCCTGGGCAGCCAGAATTTTGGAGAATTCTTCGGCATAGCGCCTTACGATATCGAGCTTAATTTCTGACCAGTGCCCGATTTCGTCGAATTTAATTCGAGAAGTTTTTCCCAATATGCACCTGTTTAATAGATATATTTGGGGTAAAAATGCGAACACTCATTCTAAAGAATGGTTGCCTCACAAGGTTTTTTCCACTTAAGATTTTTCAAGGAGATTCACAGGATTTTTAGCTTTTACCGGAAGTCTTATCGTGACAGTGGTACCTCCAGGTCTTGAATTGATTTTGAGAGTGCCGTTATGTTCTTTTATTGCTCCAATTGATACGGTAAGGCCGAGCCCCTCATGAAAAGTTTTTGTCGTGAAGAACGGGTTTGGTGCACGAGCCAGTGTCTCTTGAGACATACCAATGCCCTCATCAATTATTTTAATCACAACCTGCTCGGCATCTTTATCATATTCGGTGATTACTCGTACTCCCTTATTTTTATCTGTGAGCGATTCTAATGCATTCATAATGAGATTAATAACGACCTGCTCTAATTTCAATAAATGTCCAGATAGAAATGGAATATCCTCTCCATAATGCACTTGAAAATTTTCGGTATACTTACTTATCTGACCACTTAATAGGTCCACGCACTGCCTCACAATTATATTTACGTCTAACGAGTTTTCCAGTCCTCCTTGAGCAACTTCTTTCAATTTTTCTATAGTTTTTAACAGAGCATTATATTTTGTTTTGACGGTTTCTTTTTCTTGAATTTCTGATCTTAACGATTCGATAGAATCCCTGATTTTATAGAGCTCTAATTCAAGCTTTGAAATCACTGGTCTTTCGGGAATATCTTGAATGTCTAGGAAAATTGGAAGCACGGACTCAAGCGGTGAATTTAAAATAGTTCTAATTGAAGAGGTAATGGCAAGCTGTAATTTTTCTCCCCAATTTGGAATATTTTTATCATAAACTATGTGCCTCAATGCTTTAAGATCGAATGGGATATCTTCGGCAGATTCAGTGATGAGAATAGCCTGCTTACCTATAGCATGTGCAAGGCCAAGCTCGTAAAGAACGTTTGGATTTCTTTCAGTCAGATCGGCAAGGACAATTTTTGCTTGCTTAGTAAATTTCCATATATCATCAATGATTCTCCCGGAAGAATATATCTCGTCTGCTCTCTTAGGTATAAGGTCGGCATTTATGATGGCTGGTTTATAAAGCACCTCGTAATAAAGATCATAATGTCCTCCAAAAGGCATAATCACGAAACACAATGGTTTTTCTGACTCTTCAGCCATTTCGATTCCAACCCCTTTTTGTGAAACCCTGATTTAATTTTTATATGCAATAAAAATTAAATGTCTCTTCTTAAAAAACCACAGCAGTGATTTATTTTTTCCAGGCAGTTTTTCATATGCTTCGGGACTTCCGAAAAAAACTTTTCACATTTGGCTCGGTCGAATGGTGGCCGATGAAGCTATCGGTGATCCAGCCTATATACTACACCTTAGATAAACTCCCTCCCTTTTCAGCGCACTCTGCTTCTGTTGCTGCTGTCGATTCAGGTAGCGGGCTTGTCGCAAACCCTGTCACCGCAGGCTGTTCCTCCTGTTGCTTCCTCTGCCGAGTTGCCTTACGTTGCCTCTTTACCTTTACAGCTCCTATGTCTTTCCAGACTTCGGCCGAAAGCATTTGTTTGATGCTGGCTACCAAGTCCTCCTCATCCACTGTTATCCCGGTCATCTTTTTGAGATGTCCGCGGATCATCCTGAGAGTATTTTCCTGAAACACAGCTTGGATAACGCTTTTGGGAGACAATACCTTTATTTTGGCGTAAAAGTCTTCATGCTCGCCTTTGAGAACGCATTTTTTGTGAAGAAGAGATATTTTTGAGGATGCGTCTTTTAAATCCCCGGCCAGTATATCTGCGGAAAGGATGAGGTCGCTCTGAATGCCATCGTCAAAAGTCAAATGATACAGCTGCCAAGACCTTCCGTTCGTAAGCGCCACCCATGATACGCCTGCGTTTGCCGCATAATTACTTGCCTGCTCGATGTGCTTTTCCCTCAACTCAATGCCCGCCTGCTTGATCTCAATAAAAAAAGCGACCTTGCCATTCAGCTTGATCGCGTAGTCCACGAACCGGTCCTTAACTGTATGTTCCTTTGTTATATCCTGAAATACATCATAGCCGAGAACCTCCTCAAGGAATTTCCCGACCCTTAGAGATGTTTCAGCTTCGTTGATATTCTGTTCATAGGCTTGTTGGAAGATCGGGACATATTTCTTCAGGCCGCGAGAGATGTCTACAGGCATAGTGACCTCCGGTTTATAATCGATTTTGGGTTTTTATTCCAGAATCAGCACGGGTTCCCTGGTCTCGAAGCAATAAAGCTGTCTGCGGCCGGATCTCAGAATGTGCCTTAAATAGCCCCTATCATACTTCTTTATCGGCATACTGAAAACTGTACTTTTGGCAGGCGCGCTTTTTATGGTCTGCAAGCTATTAATTGAACAAATAACAGCATCAAATGTCGAACTGTGATTTAAAGGCACTTAAGGGGAATGGTGTCAATGTAACAAATTGTAAGGACAATGGCTACAAAAAGGTATCAAAGACTGGCGCACAGCATATCAATATGCCTCAAACTTCCCCGCCAGAAGTATAAGCCAGATAATCCGCCAATCTATTCCGCGGTAATAAGAAGAATGTAAAAAAGAACGGATGTAAGCGGAGATACCGCTGCGACCGACTCCTGATTGCACCACTAAGTATGATTGAAATGTTGATGAAGAGGTAACTTGAGATGGCCGGAGCCGGAATGCACTATCGAAGATGGGCGAGTCCCTTTTGCCCCAGGATGCCCCTGAGGTATGCCCCGGTATGCGAGCCCTTGACCCCCGCGACGTGCTCGGGCGTGCCTTCGGCAACTATCTCGCCCCCCTGGTCGCCGCCCTCTGGGCCGAGGTCTATTATGTAGTCGGCTGATTTTATGACATCGAGGTTGTGCTCGATTATGATGATGGTGTTACCCGCGTCGCGGAGGCTTTTCAGCACATCGAGGAGCTTGTGTATGTCAGCGAAGTGGAGGCCTGTCGTGGGCTCGTCGAGTATGTAAAGCGTCTTCCCCGTGGCCCTCCTCGAAAGCTCCCTCGCAAGCTTTATCCTCTGCGCCTCTCCGCCGGAGAGGGTCGTCGAGGCCTGGCCGAGCTTTATGTAGCCGAGCCCCACGTCGTTCAAGGTCTTGAGTTTTTCCCTGACCTGGGGGATGTTCTCAAAGAAGACGAGGGCCTCGGCTACCGAGAGGTCAAGACACTCGGAGATGTTCCTGCCCTTATATCTTATCTCCAAAGTATCGCGGTTATACCTCTCCCCGCCGCACGCGTCGCAGGTGACGTATACGTCGGGAAGGAAATGCATCTCGACCTTTATAAGGCCGTCGCCCTTGCAGGACTCGCACCTGCCGCCCTTCACGTTGAAGCTGAACCTGCCGGGGCTGTAGCCCCTGACCTTGGCCTCCGGGAGCTGGCTGAAGAGGTCCCTTATGGGCGTAAAGAGGCCGGTGTAGGTGGCCGGGTTCGAGCGCGGCGTCCGGCCTATGGGCGTCTGGTCTATATCCACGACCTTGTCTATGTGCTCAAGCCCGGCGATTGCTGCCGCCTCTCCGGCCCGCTCCTTCGAGTCGTAGAGCTTCCTCGCGAGATTTCTATAAAGCGTATCCACCACGAGCGTGCTTTTACCCGAGCCCGAGACCCCGGTTACGCAGGTCATAAGCCCGAGCGGGAACCGGACGTTAAGGTCTTTGAGGTTATTGGCCTTCGCCCCCTTTAATGTAAGGAACCTCTTGTCAGGCATTTTCCTCTTCTCCGGCACAGGTATCCTTAAAGAGCCGGAGAGGTACTTGCCGGTAAGCGAGCTTTCATTCGCGGCTATCTCATCGAATGTCCCCTGGGCCACTATGCGTCCGCCCGAGAGCCCGGCCCCGGGGCCCATGTCGATTATGTGGTCGGCATCGTTCATGGTCTCCTCGTCGTGCTCTACCACTATGACCGAGTTACCCATGTCCCTGAGCCTTTTTAGCGCCTCAAGCAGGCGCCTGTTGTCCCTCTGGTGGAGCCCTATCGAAGGCTCGTCGAGTATGTAGAGGACGCCCACGAGCGAGCTCCCTATCTGGGTTGCGAGCCGTATCCTCTGCCCTTCGCCCCCCGAAAGGGTCGCGGCAGGCCTGTCGAGGGAGATATAGTCGAGCCCTACTTTCGAGAGGAAGCCGAGCCTTTCGCCTATCTCCTTAAGGATCCTCCGCGCTATCTCCTGCTCGAAAGCTGTAAGCCTCAAGGCCTTGAAGAACTCCAGCGCCTCCTTTATGGACATTGCGGCGATATCGCGGATGGATCTATTACCTACCTTTACGAAAAGCGCCTCTTTCTTGAGCCTCGACCCTTCGCATACGGGGCAGGGTTGTGAGTTCATGAACCGTTCGAGATCCTCCCGGACGTCCTCGGAGTCGGTCTCGCGATAGCGCCTTTCGAGATTCGCGAGCACGCCCTCGAAGGGGGCCGTGTAGGCGTACTTGCTCTTCTCGCCCTCGTGCCTGAACTCGATCTCCTCTTCTCCGGAGCCGTTAAGTATTATCTCCCGGATCCTCGGCTGGAGCTTCTTGACCGGCGCATCCAGGCTGAACTTATAGTGCCTCGCAAGGGAGGAGAGCATGTTGAGGTACCAGGAAGCCGCCTTCTTTCCTCCGGACCTGCTCCAGGGCGCTATGGCTCCATCGCGTATCGATAGCTCCGCATCCGGTATGACGAGCTCAGGGTCAAAATAAAACTTCTCGCCGAGACCCTTGCACTCAGGGCAGGCCCCGTAGGGGCTGTTGAATGAAAATGTGGTGGGGCTTATCTCGGGGTAGCTTATGCCGCACTGCGCGCAGGAGAGCTTCTCGTTAAATAAGAGCTCCTTTCCGCCCACTACCTCGACCTTGACGAGCCCGCCCGAGAGCCGAGAGGCGGCCTCAAGCGAGTCGGTAAGCCTCCTCAGTATCCCCTCCTTTATGACAAGCCTGTCTATGATAACGTCTATCGAGTGCTTCTTCCTTTTATCGAGGACTACCACGTCCTCGAGGTCGCGCGCCTCGCCGTCAATCCTGGCCTTGGTGTAGCCGTCCTTCCTCAGGGATTCGAGCTCCTTCCTGTATTCTCCCTTGCGGCCCCGGACTATCGGGGAGAGGAGGACAAACTTCGTGCCTTGGGGAAGCGCGGCCACCCTGTCGGCCATCTCCTGTATGGTCTGGGAGGTGATGGGGCGGCCGCAGTTGAAGCAGTGAGGTTTCCCTATCCTGGCAAAGAGGAGGCGGAGGTAGTCATAGACTTCCGTGACGGTTCCGACAGTCGAGCGCGGGTTCCGGGAGGTGGTCTTCTGCTCTATCGATATGGCGGGCGAAAGCCCTTCAATGGACTCAACGTCAGGCTTGTCCATCTGCTCGAGGAATTGCCTGGCGTAGACGGAGAGGCTCTCGACGTACCTCCTCTGCCCTTCGGCGTATATGGTGTCAAAGGCCAGGGAGGATTTGCCGGAACCTGAAACGCCTGTTATGACGACGAGCCTGTCTCTCGGTATCTCAAGGTCTATGGACTTGAGGTTGTGTACCCTCGCGCCCTTTATTACTATCCTGTCCATCAGTTTTATCTTTCAAAAAAGAGGGCTGCTACTTCTTGGCGGCCTTCTCTCTTCTCTTTCTAAGAGAACCTCTGTTCAAGGCCATCTGAACGGCCATCTCTATTGCCGCTCTTAAACTACCGTGGCTTGCAACACCCTTCCACGCGATATCATAAGCCGTGCCGTGGTCTACGGAAGTCCTTATTATGGGAAGGCCGAGGGTTGCGTTCACCCCGTCTTCGAAGTGCATGAGCTTAAGCGGCCCGAGCCCCTGGTCATGGTACATGGCAAGGACGCAGTCGAACTCCTTTTTTCTCACGGCCCTGTAAAAGACCGTATCAGCCGGAAGCGGCCCCAGCGCGTTTATGCCCTCTTTCCTGGCCTTCGCGACCGCGGGCATTATTGTCCTTTTCTCCTCATCCCCGAAAATGCCGCCCTCGCCCGCATGCGGGTTAAGGCCGCAAACCGCTATCCTCGGGTTCTTGATGCCGAAGTCCCGCGTAAAGGCCCGGTGCATTACGCGGAGGGCCTTCAAGACCGCTTTCCCGGTCACGAGGCGGGGCACATTTTTAAGGGCCTCGTGTATGGTCACGAGCGCGACCTTGAGGTCGCGACCCCCGAGCATCATCACGAAATCGTCCGTATTCGTAAGCTCCGCTATGAACTCCGTATGCCCCGGGAATTGGAAGCCTGCGAGCTTCGCGGCCTCCTTGCTTATGGGGCAGGTCACCATCGCGTCCGCGTCGCCTATGGCGGTCATGAATACCGCCTCTTCTATGTAGCTTATGAACGCCTCTCCGGCGGCTTTCGCTGGCTTCCCGGGCTTAAGCTTCTTAAGGTCCAGCCTTGAAACTCCGACGAGCTCGCTTTCGCGCGGCGCCTTCAACCCGAGCTTTTTGGCAAGATGGGCTAGGAGCCCGGCATCCCCGACGATGATCGGGTTGCAGAGCGCCCTGACCCTTTTATCTCCGAGGGCCTTGAGTGCGAGCTCGGGGCCGACCCCTGCAGGGTCGCCCATTGTTATGGCTATGTTGGGTTTCATAATTTTTCCAGAGGCCGGGTATGCAGGAGGAATCACGCAAAGTCTACTCCAACCTGTCATTCTGAGGGAGCGTTAGCGACTGAAGAATCTTTTTAAATACACATGCGAGTTCTTCGCTACGCTCAGAATGGCATATAAGCTCCCCTACATCCTTATCTCTATATGCGCGAACTTCCTTGTCTCGTTAAGCCAGAAAGCGTACCTCTCGTCCATTATCTTTTTAAAAAGCCTGTCCTGTATCTCTCCCCTCACCTCCGCGAGCGGCCTCGGGGACTGCGGCAGGAAATCCGAGAGGCGGACGAGGTAAACGCCCTCGGACCTCTCGATTGCCGGACTTACCTCTCCAGGCTTAAGCTTCAAGGCGACCTCCTCGAGCCAGGGCTCAAGCTCCCCGGATTTCAGGAGCCCCAGATCGCCTCCGTTTGATGCCGCGGGCCCTTCGGAGTACTGGCTTGCCAGGTCCCTGAAGTCCTCCCCGGCCTGGAGGCCGCCAGTTATGAGTTTCAAGCGCCTCGCGAGGACGTCCTTATCTTTGCCGGGCAGGAATATGATATTGAGCCTGTAAAGGGCGGGGGACTGGAAGTCGTCTATGTTCCTTCGATAGTAGTCCTCTATGTCCTCGGGCTGGATGGATATCCTGGACCTGAACTCCCTGTTCACGAACTTTACCTGGCGTATCTGCTCTTTTAGCTGCTCCCTGTACTCCTTTTGCGTAAGCCCGTTTCCGGCCAGGGCCAGGAGGAGCTCCTCATGGCTGAGCCTGTTCTGCTTCTTTATGTCTTCTACGGCGTTGTCTATCTCGCGCTCGCTTACCTCTATGCCGGCCTTGTCGGCCGCCTGCTTCACAAGCCTCTGCTCTATGAGCCCGTCCAGTATACCGCCTTCCATCTCGCGGGCCTTTTCGGGGTCGATCGCGCCGCCCTCAACCCCGAGCTTCTCCATCGCCACGGCGGTGGCGGCCTTCAGCTCAGAAAGCGTTATGATGCTGTCGTTTATGACCGCCACTATCCTGTCCATCACCTCCGGGCGCGCCTGGGCAGGGAAGAGCAGCATTGCGGTAAACGCCAGGGCGGCGATGAATCCTCTCACAGGAGCCCCTCCCTTATCTCTATCCTGGAAGCGCGCTTCCTCTCGGCTATCCACTCGTCCAGGAGGACCGCGGTCTTCTCGTTTTTGAGGCGCTCGACTATCCTGGCCTTGACCTCCGGATACGGGATCGGCCCGCCCTTTCTCTTTTCCTCAAGGAGGAATATGTGGAAACCGTATTCCGTCTTGACCACCTGGCTTATCTCCCCCGGCTTGAGGCTGAAGACCACGGCCTCGAACTCGTTCGGCATGTCACCCGCCCCGAAGTACCCGAGGCTTCCGCCCTCCTTGCCCTCAGGGCTCAGGGAGACTTCCTTCGCGACCTCGGCGAAGTTTTCAGGGCTGAGCCTCAATCTCACTTCTGCCGCGTCCTCCTCGGAGGAGACGACTATCATCCTGGCCTTCACCTGCTCGGGCCTCGAAAACCCTTCCTTGTGCTGCTCGTAATATTGCCTGGCCTCCTTTTCGGAGACCTTTGCCTGCCTTGTTATCGACTCTATGGCCTTCTTTACCAGGAGCTTCCTTTTTATCTTCTCCTCCCATTCACCGAGGCTGCCATAGCGCGACTCTATGGCCGCCTTGAACGAGGCGTCGCCGTATTCCTTTTTTATGAGGTCTACCTCTGCCGCGAGCTCGGCCGCGCTCACGGAGACGCCGGCCTTCTCGGCCTCCTCAAGGAGGAGCTCCTCTTCGATTATCTCGGCTACGAGCTCCTTTTTGAGCTCTATGAACTCGTCCGCCTCTTCGCTCCTTTCCGAGGGCACGAGCCTTTTCAGCGCGTCCCTGTACTCCCCGGCTGTTATCGAGCGCCCGTTGACCCTTATTATGACCTCACCGGAGTCGTCCTTGAAGGAGCCGCACCCGGCGGCGAGGGTCAAAAGGAAAAGGAAGGCAACGGCCTTTAAAAGCGCGTTCCCTGAGCCATTTTTAACGGGTAAACCCCTGCCGGCCATCACGAAATGATATCACCCCTTAAGAAGCTCTTTCAATACATATCTGGCCGTCTCGAGCGGGGATTCGTCCTCTTTCATGAAGGTTATGAACCTCCCCTCCGGAGTGACCCTGTGCCTTTTCGGCTCTTTCCTCGCAAGCTCCGTCGCTTTTTTTACAGCCCCCTCTGGCGGGAGTTTCCCTTCCGCGCTCTCGAACGAGAGATAGAGCCTCGTGCCCTTTTGCGTGAGCTCGCGGGCGTTGAGGGCCTTGAGCATGATCTTCAACGAAGCGGTCGAGAAGAGGTTACGCGTAAGCGCCGGGACCTCGCCGTACCTGTCCTCCAGTTCCTCGGTCAGGGCGGATATGTCGTACTCCGAAGAGATGGAAGAGAACCGCTTGTAGAGGTTGAGCCTCTGCCTCGTATCAGGCACGTAGTCCTCGGGTATGTATTGCGAGACGCGGAGGTTTATTTCCGGCTCGACCTCCTCTTCAACCCTCTCGCCCTTTATCTCGCGGACGGCCTCTTCAAGGAGCTGCGTGTACATGTCGAAGCCGACCGCGGCGATATTGCCGGACTGGGCCGTGCCCAGAAGCTCCCCTGCCCCGCGTATTTCAAGGTCGTAGGTGGCCACCCTGAAGCCCGAGCCCGGCTCCGAGAGCTCCTGTATGACCTCTATCCTTTTCCGGGCGTCGCCAGTGAGCTCGGCGATGGACGGGCATATGAAATAGGCATAGGCCCGGTGCTTGCTCCTTCCGACCCTGCCCCGCAATTGATAGAGCTCGGCGAGGCCGAACCTGTCCGCCCTGTTTATGATTATCGTGTTGGCGGTCGGTATATCGAGGCCCGACTCGATTATGGAGGTCGAGAGGAGTATATCGGACTCCTTGGCAACGAACCCGAGCATCTTCTTCTCAAGCTCCCCTTCCTTCATCTGGCCGTGCGCTACCGCCACCCTCGCGTGGGGCACTATTCTACGGAGCATCTCCTCGATAAGCCCTATGGACTGTATCCTGTTGTGGACGAAAAATACCTGGCCGCCCCTTGAAAGCTCCCTCTCTATGGCCTCGCGGATGACCTCTTCGTCGTGCCGTACGACATGGGTCCTTATGGCGAGCCTGTCCTCAGGGGGCGTGTTTATTATCGAGAGCTCCCTTATCGAGGCGAGCGACATGTGAAGCGTCCTCGGTATGGGCGTTGCCGTAAGCGTAAGCACATCGACCCTGGCCCGTAGCTTCTTGAGTTTTTCCTTGTGCGCGACCCCGAACCTGTGCTCCTCGTCTATTACTATCAAGCCCAGGTCCTTGAACTCTATATCGGCCTGGAGGAGCCTGTGGGTGCCGATTATGATATCCACCTTGCCTTCCGCAAGCTTCTTTACTATTTCCTTCTGCTCCGCTTTTGACCTGAACCGGGAGAGGACTTCCACGGTGACCGGGTACGGCGCGAGCCTGTTCGAGAAGGTCCTGTGGTGCTGCTCGGCAAGGACGGTAGTGGGCACGAGCACGGCCACCTGCTTCTTATCGAGCACGGCCTTGAACGCGGCCCTTATGGCGACCTCGGTCTTCCCGTAACCGACGTCCCCGCAGACCAGCCTGTCCATCGGCCGGGGCTCCTGCATGTCCTTAAGCGTTTCCTCTATGGCCCTGTCCTGGTCGGGTGTTTCCTCGTACTCGAAACCTGCCTCGAACTCGTGGAAGAGCCTGTCAGGAGGCGAGAATGCGAAGCCCTCCGCGGCCGCCCTTTCGGCGTAGAGCTTAAGGAGCTCTCCCGCTAGCTTCTCGACAGCCTGCTTGACCTTTTTCTTGGACCTTTCCCATCCCGGGCCGCCTAGCTTATCGAGCTCCGGAGAACTCCCCTCGACGCCGTGGTACTTGGTTACGAGGTCCATCCTCCAGACCGGGAGATAGAGCCTGTCGCCGCCCCTGTACTCTAGGAGCAGGAACTCGTTTTCCAGTCCGTCAATTGTGAGCTTATTAAGCCCCCTGTATAGGCCGATGCCGTGCTGCTTGTGGACTATGAAGTCTCCTGCGGAGAGGTCCTGCAACTGAGTAAGAAAGGCTTCTAACCGCCTCGATGGCGGGCCCCGTTTCTTTACCCTCTCCCCGAAGACCTCCTCCTCGGATACTATTACAAGCCCCTCGGAAGGGAGTCTGAAACCGGTCGAGAGGGAGCCGGTCGCCACATAAAGGCCCGCGCCCTCAATGGCAGCTACTTCAACGCCTTTCGTGAACGCGGGCTTGAGACCATATCCTTCGAGTAGCTCCCCTGTCCTCTCGGCCTGTCCCCTGTTGTGCGCGGTTATGAAGACCCTGCTCCCGGACTCGGTCCACCCGGATATCCTGTCGACGAGCGGCTTTAATAGCTCCTCGCCCTTTCTCGACGATATCTCCTGCCGTATGTCGATGTTGGATTCAGCGTATATCTCGCGGCCGCCGCTACGGAAGGATTCGATCTCAAGGAGCGCGAATTTATAAAGGCTATCCAGGGCCTCCTCAGCCTTTAGATAGCTCGCCGAAGGCTCGGTAAAGAACTCCTTCCGGGCGAGAAGGCGGCGGGCCGCCTCGTCCACCTCGTCCCCGAACGCCTTGAGGCCGCCGCTTACGAGCTCGGGCTCGATAAGCGCGGTCAAGGTGTCGGGCTTGAGATAATCGAAGAGCGTATCGAGCCGCTCATGGAATAGGGGGAGGAGGAAGTCGAGACCAGCGAGCGAACCCTCGCGTAGCCTGTCCGAGAGCGGTTCCCACCTCTCGCGCGATATGTCCAGCTCCTCCGCCCTTTCTATGAGCCTTTCGCGGGCATCGAGCCTCGAAGACCTCCGGGAGGCCGTCTCCCTTGCAGGCACTATGAGCGCCTCTTCGAGCTCCTTAAGCGACCTCTGCGTCGCGGGGTCGAATGTCCTTATGGATTCGACCTCGTCCCCGAAGAACTCTATCCGGACGGGGAAGTCGTACATTGGCGGGAATATGTCGAGTATGCCGCCCCTTACCGATATCTCGCCCCGCTCCTCTACCATGCTCATCCGGGAATACCCGGCCTCAGTGAGGCCAAGCGTGAGCGCGTCCCTGTCCATTTCCTCGCCTTTCCTTATTGAAATGGACTTCCGGGAGAGGTCGCTTCTGGGCGTGACCTTCTGCATGAGATTGGATGCCGGGGTAACCAGGACAAAGGGCTTGCCGGAAACGAGCCTGAAGAGGGCCTCCATCCTCCGGGCCTGTATGTCCTGGTGAGCGGGCTGGGGCTCGAAAGGGAGCACCTCCGGGGCCGGGTAGAGGAGCACGTCTTCCTCGCCCAGGAAAAACCGGAGGTCGCCTGCAAAGGATTCGGCGCTCTCCGGCCCGTCGGTCACGGCCAGTAGCGGCCTTCCAAGCTCGCGGAAGAGCGCGGAAAGAAGATACGTCCTGGATGAGCCGTAAAGGCCGGATATGGACGTCCTTCTGCCGGGCCCGAGCTGGAAGGCGTCCCTAAGGGCGTCTTTTATGGAATAGGTCTTTTCTCTGGTGGACATATCGGGTCCCCCGTTGCATCCACGGCTGAACGGGGGAACAAAAAATTATAACACACCGGGCGCTTCGGGGAAAAGCGGTGATTTATGGGCGAAAACGAGGGAGGGACTACAGGGCGGATGGTTCAGGGCCCGTAAGGGCTTCTTTCGTATCGTCGCAGCAGTACCTGGCATAGCTGTCGATGTCGCCGACAGGCCTTGCGAAGGTGTATTTAAACGGGTCCGCGATGAGCTTCTCGGCTGTAACCCCGACGCTGCGGGCCGGGATGGTGAAAGGCAGGCCCACGATGAAGACCGCGGTGCCGAGGACTGTAGCCACTATGCCGAGCGGCCTACCGACGAGGACGTCAAATATTATCTCGCTCGATGTGGGCTCCCCTTTTTCCATTGTCGAGGCGGCCTGTGCCGGGGCTACGGCGAGAAATAAGACAAGGGCTGCAAGGAGCGCGGAGACGGTCCTTTTCATGGGCATTCCCCCTGCTTTTTTGCCCCGTGAACGGAGAGGCATATATAAGGATAACCCCGGTTTTACGGTTTGCAAGCCCTCAGGGGGAAAAGATCGATTTTTTTAGAGATTGCCATGAATCAGATGATTGCCTCGACCAGCTGCCTGAAGGAAGGGTGGTACGGACCGGCGGCTATGGATTCCTCGAGCTCTTTTCCGGGCTGGAGGCCCATGCGGATGACCGGCACTCCGGCCTCATCAAGGAGCCGCTTGACCTGCACGCAAGCCTCTGTCATGTCTTCGAGGCTCCAGGGATTATAGAGCCCGCCTAAATACATCCTGTGGAGGGCCGTGCCTTTGAGGACAAGGGAGGGATAGACCCTTACGAAATCAGGCTTGAGAGCGATTATCTGTCGGGTGGTGTCGAGGATGGTCTCGATGGTGTCGCCGGGAAGCCCGGGCATGAACTGAAGGCCTACCTTAAGCCCAGCCTCCCTGAGCGCGGCCACAGCCGATAGGGTCGCCTCGGGGCCGTGCCCCCTTCCGGAGAGCGTAAGCACCTTCGGGTCCATTGACTGCACCCCGAGCTCTACGGTCCTTACACCGTGGTCTAAAAGGAAAGCCGTCCTTTGGGCGTCGATATAGTCGGGCCTGGTCGATACCCTTATGGAATCGAGCCGCCCTTCCTTTATAAATGGGAGCGCCGCTTCGAGATAGTCTTTCTGGGTCTTTTCCGGGAGACCGGTGAAACTCCCGCCGTAGAACGCGGCCTCTTTCGCGCCCTTGCCCTTCCAGGTGGAAAGATAAAGTTCGATTTGCTTTGCCGCTTCCGCTGGCTCGGGCAGCGCCTTTACCGCGGATATGCCCTTCTGGTCACAGAATACGCACTGGTGGGGGCAACCGCCGAAGGGTATGAATATGGGGATTATGAGCTGCTTATGCGCCATGCAGGACCCCGTCGGGCATCCTTTCAGGAAAGAACTCGGTAAAGCGCTCGGTCATGTTCTTGAGCGCCTCCCCTGCTGCGGCCTGCTCGGCATCTTTCTTCCTGCATGCCGAGCCTGAGCCGAGCACCCTTCCATTGACCATGACCTCCACCTCGAAGGTCTTCTTGTGCGGCGGGCCTTTTTCGCCCTTCAACAAATAGACCGGGGCCTCCTTGAAGAGCCTCTGCGAGAGCTCCTGCAGTTTCGGCTTGAAGTCGAAGTGCCCGGGCGTTTCGAGCGCCTCCTGCAGAAGCGGCGAGAAAAGGCTCTCGATATATTCAAAGGTCTTCTGGAAACCGTGGTGGAAGTAAACGGCGGCTATGAAGGCCTCGAAGACCCCGGCGAGAATGGAGGGGTTATCCACCCCGCCGCTACCGCGCTCGCCCTTGCCGAGGAGGAGGTATTTATCGAGCGAAAGCTCCTTTGCGAGCAGGGCCAGTGCCTGCCCGTTCACGAGCTTGGCCCTCATCCTCGTAAGCTCGCCCTCGTGTATGTCCGGGAACTTTCTGAAGAGCATGTGGCTTATGATGTTCGAGAGTATGGCGTCGCCGAGGAACTCGAGCCGCTCGTTGGACTTAAGGCCCGCTCCTTCTTTTTCATTGAGATAGGACCTGTGGACGAAGACCTTCCTCATGAGGTCCGGGTCCGTGAAGCTGAAAGGAAGGGTCGCGAGAAAGGACTCAAAAGAATTAACGTCTTTCAAAATACACCTCCGGCTGGATCGTGTGGCCTAAAAAATAACCATGAAACTCGAAATCTTCATTACCCTCTCACAGGCTCAAGAGCGCAGATTTACCGCTCCGCGAGCCTGCCTTTCATGCCGCCATGCGCAACGGCCAGAAGCTCTGTTATTATAAGCCTTCTCTTCATGCTGTCATCGCCATCGAGGAATACCCGTATATAGTTCCGCGCCCTCCCTGTGAGAAGCCCTGAGCGCCTGTCCCGGCCGCCCTCGACCAGGACGCTCGCCGTCTTTCCGATGAAATTTTTATGAAAGGCGTCCCTCTTGGCCCAGTCAAGCTCCTGGAGCCTCGAACAGCGCTCTTTTATAATATGGTGCTCGACCTGGTCTTTGAAATCCGCGGCAGGCGTGCCGCGACGCTTTGAAAACGGGAATACGTGGAGGTAGGCTATCGGCAGGCCGGAAAGTAATGAGAACGTATTTTCGAATTCGGCCTCTCCCTCGCCCGGGAAGCCGACTATCACATCGACTCCGACCGAGATCTCAGGGATTAATGCGACAAGCTTCTCGACCTTATCCGCGAATAGTTCCCTCGTGTACGGCCTTCTCATCCGCTTTATAATGTTATTATCGCCGCTCTGCAAACAGAGGTGCACATGGTTGCAGATATTTTTAGAGTCTTTCAATATCTCGATGAGCCTCTCCGTCACCTCGTCCGGGTCGAGCGAGCTAAGCCTGAACCTGCAGGGGTAGTCCTTTTTTTCGATAAGCTCAAGCAGCGTTGTAATGTCTGTTGAAGGCGAGAGGTCCGCGCCCCATGCGCCGAGGTGTATGCCCGTGAGCACTATCTCTTTGTATCCGGCCTCCGCGAGGGAATCGAACTCGCGCTCGATTTCATTTAAAGGCAGGCTCTTTGAGAGGCCCCTTGCCCTGGGTATTATGCAGTAGGAGCAGGCCCTGCCGCAGCCTTCCTGAATCTTCATGTTTGCCCTGGTGCGGCCCGATGACGAGCGGGCCCGGAGGGTCCACGGCGTGCCCTCCTGCCATTCGCCAAGGTCTTCTGTAATCCCCTGCCGCCTTCCTCCGAGAAGGTATTCCACTATCCTTTCCTTCTCGGGGTTCCCCACCACGAAATCAACGCCGAGGGATTTTACTTCTTCAGGCGAGACCTGCGCGTAGCAGCCCGTGACGACGACCAATGCCTCGGGGTTCTCCTTCCGCGCCCTCCTTATTACCTGGCGCGATTGTGTATCGGTCCTGCCCGTGACCGTGCAGGTGTTTATGATATATGCATCGGCAGGGCCGGAAAACGGCGCGACCTCGAATGACGCGGCGCGGAGCGCGTCCTCAAGCGCGGAGGAGTCGTACTGATTGGACTTGCAGCCGAGGGTCGTTATGGCGACTTTCCTCACGCTCACTTTATCGCCTCCCGTATCCATCCGCCGCCGAGCACCTCGTCACCGTCGTAAATGACTACACCCTGTCCGGGTGTGATTGCCTTCTGGGGCTTCTCGAAAACGACCTCTATTGATCCGTCAGGAAGGGCCTTCACCATGCACGGCGCTTCCTCGTGGCGGTAACGGATTTTGGCGGCGGCGATCAGTTTGCCATCTCTTGCCTTCTCCATCGACTCAGGGTTTATCCAGTTCACGTCAACCGCAATAAGTCCGTCGGAAAATAGCCTTTCAGCGCTTCCCACAACGACCCTGTTCGAGGGAACGACGATATCCAGCACATAAAAAGGGCCTCCCGAAAGGTTAAGCCCCTTTCTCTGGCCGATGGTGTAATTGAATAGCCCCTTGTGGCGGCCAAGCACCCGGCCTTCGATATCTATGATATCTCCGGGCGCGTTCGGAACGCGCGCTGAAAGAAACTCCGCGTAGCTCGGCTCCTCGACAAAGCATATCTCCTGGCTCTCGGCCTTTTCGGAAGTCCTTACGGAAAGCGAGCGCGCAAGCTCCCTTACTTCCGGCTTGGTTAAATTCCCAAGAGGAAAAAGTATGCGCCCGAGCTGGGCCTGAGTCATGGTAAACAGGAAATAGCTCTGGTCTTTGGAATGGTCAACGCCCTTCAGGAGGCGCATGCCCCAGGGCGCGCTCTCTATCCGGGCGTAGTGGCCTGTCGCGAGATAGTCCGCCTCAAGTCCGATGGCTTTTTTAAGGAGCACCTCGAACTTCAGGACCTGGTTGCACTTTATGCAGGGGTTTGGGGTGGAGCCGCTGGTGTAGGAGGAGACGAAGTAATCGACGACCTCGCGCGAGAAGGCCTCTTCCACGTTAACGACGTAAAAGGGCACGCCGAGGCTGTCGGCCACGCGCCTCGCGTCGTGGATGTCGTCGAGGGAGCAGCAGCTTCCGGAGGTTGCGCCGCTCCCTGCCTCGTTTTCGAGTTCTTTTCTGGAGTAGTCCCAGAGCTGCATCGAGACGCCGATGCATTCATAGCCCTGCTCCTTAAGGAGAGCAAGGGCTGTGGATGAATCGACACCGCCGCTCATGGCGACTACCGCCTTCTTTCGGGACATTCGATAAGTCCTCGGCCTTTGAAAGCGGCCCTAAAGGGGTAATCCCCCTAATTTTAATAAAGAATCAGGCATTTTGCCAGAGAAAAGTTGGGGGAGGATGGGTTATCGGATGAAAGGATTGCCTGTTCAGGCCGATTTGTAAATGGCTTGTGTGGTGGACAAAATGTGCGGTATAAGAAAGATAAAGAATTGGTGGGCGGAGCCCACCCTACAAGACTATTGAACCAAGGAAAACAAATGCGCCAGCAAAGATTGACACAGTCTATCGGGTACGCATGGTCCCGACTTAAAGCTTTTAAAAATGCAGTTTTTCACATTCACATGTATCCTCATATTTTAATTATCATTGCTATCTTTATTTGCTTTTTCTTAGATATTTTCCCGTCGAAAGCTGCCATTCTTCTGAGTGTTTTTGTCTATTTTTCATACTATTATTTTTCGAAAATTTTTCCAAATATTATTAACATTGGAGCAGCTGCGCCTGAAGAGAGGCCAAAGCTTTGGATTAATATTGCAAAACTTTTCATTCAATCGTTCCTAATCGTATCTATACTTGCCGGAATCCTTGCAACAATCAGAACAATAGAAAATAATCGAGCAACGCTTGAAAACGATAGAATGGACCGCGTAACGGAAAGATTCTTCAAAGCGGTTGATGCCCTGTCCAATGAGGATAATTACGGTACTAAGCGAATGAGCGGCATATTTACTCTTCAGCAGATTGCGACCAGTGATAAAGATTTCAAAATGCCGGTTATATGGGTATTGACTAACTTCATAAATGAACGATGTCCCTGGCCAGAGCAACACGACACAAAACCTGATTGCATAAAGCTAAAAAGAAATAGGACGATATCGGATATTCAGGCTGTCCTCAACGCACTTAATGACATTAAAAAGCATTATAAAAAAGTAGAAAAAAAAGACAAAATTGACGTGCTATTATGGAATACTGACCTAAGCGGGTCATTTTTTGAATACCACCAATTAGAGCATGTAAGATTCAGCGGCTCCAACCTGACGGGATCGAAGATGAAAAAAGCCATATTAAATGGCGCTACTTTCGGCCATTATAAACGAGCCGGAGGTAAGATACTGGAACCCGCGATACTAAAAGGAGTTGATCTGGAAGGTGCTGAACTTGTTGGGGCGCAATTGGAAGGCGTTGATTTAGAAGGTGCAAGATTGGAAGGCGTTGACCTAAGCCAGACGATTGGCCTTAAACCGGATCAGCTTGGAAAATCTTGTATAGATGCTAAAACGATTTTTCCGGAAGGTGCCGAATTTGAAAAAGTGAAAAAGAAGAGAATCGAAGAACTGAAAAAGGAAAAAGATAAGAAAGAAAACGAGAAAGAATGTCCGTCAAAAAAATCTTAGCCTTGCGATAGCGTAACCCAACAAATTATATTCCTAAAAACTAGATTGTTTCGCTTTGCTCGCAATGACGGACAAAAAACCAAAGCCCCCCGGGTTTCCCCGGGGGGCTTTTCAATTCAATCCTTTCCCCGCCTGAAAACTACTTCGCGGTCCCGGCGAGTTTCTTCTTGTAGTCCTCGATAGCCGCGTGGAGGGCGTCTGCCGCGAGGTTCGAGCAGTGCATCTTTACGGGCGGAAGGCCGTCGAGGGCCTCGGCCACCGTGCTGTTCGATATCTGCTCGGCCTCGTTAAGCCCCTTGCCCTTAACAAGCTCCGTCACCATCGAGCTTGTGGCTATGGCCGCGCCGCAGCCGAAGGTCTTGAACTTGACGTCCGTAATCACGTCGTTCTCGACCTTGATGCTGAGCTTCATTATGTCGCCGCACGCCGGGTTGCCGACCGTGCCCGTGCCGTTCGCGTCCTCGATCTCGCCCACGTTCCTCGGGTTCGAGAAGTGGTCCATCACCTTTTCGCTGTACATATTTTTCTCCTTTTCCCTGAGCGTCATGACTTCACATAACTTAGTTCTGACGCTCCGGGTATATCCTTAAGTGTGTTTTCTGCCGCCCTATATATTATTCCAACTCTGGAATTTTTGTCAATCCTGCTTGGTTCTACTTTGCCGCGGCATACAGCGGCGACATGGCCCGCATCCGCTCGACTATGGGCGGCATGGTCTCGAGGAGGAAATCAATCTCCTCTGCGGTGTTCGATTTACCCAGGCTGAACCGTACCGAGCCGTGCGAAAGCTCGTGGGTCAGGCCCATGGCGATCAGCACATGCGATGGCTCAAGGCTCCCCGAGGTGCAGGCAGAGCCGCTTGAGGCCGCTATGCCCTTCATGTCGAGGTTAAGGAGGAGCGATTCGCCCTCCACGAACTCGAAGCTTATGTTCGACGTGTTGGGGAGCCTTTTATCCGGGTGCCCGTTCACCTTTATGTGCTGGACCCTCCCGGCCATGCCCTTCTCAAGCCTGTCCCTCAAGGCTTTAAGGTGCTCTATCTCCTTGTCCATGTCGCGGAGGGCTATCTCCGCGGCCTTGCCCATGCCGACTATGCCGGCCACGTTCTCGGTGCCGCCGCGCCTGTTCCTCTCGTGGTGGCCGCCGTGGATGAGGGGCACGAGCCGCACGCCCCTTTTAACGAAGAGCGCGCCTATGCCCTTTGGGCCGTAGAGCTTGTGCCCGGATATGGTAAGGAGGTCGCAGTTTATGTCCTTTACGTCTATTCTGGTCTTTCCGGCTGCCTGGACAGCGTCCGTGTGGAAGGCTATGCCCTTTTCCTTCGCTATCGCGCCGATCTCCTTCATGGGGAAGAGAACGCCTGTCTCGTTATTGGCGAACATGACGGATATGAGTATGGTCTTGGGGGTTATGGCGGCCTTAAGCTCTTCGAGGCTCAAGAGGCCGTCTTTATCAACCCCGAGATATGTCACCTCGAAGCCCTCTTTCTGGAGGTGCTTGCAGGTATTCAACACTGCCGGGTGCTCGACGTTCGTCGTTATGATGTGGTTGCCCTTGTCTTTTTTCGCGTAGGCGAGGCCCTTTATCGCATGGTTATCGCCTTCGGTGCCTGAGCTTGTGAAGATGAGCTCGGTATTCCCGCAGTTAAGGAGTGCGCAGACCTTATCCCGTGCGTCCTCGACCGCTTTCCTCGTGCCGCGGCCTGCCCAGTGTATGGATGAGGGGTTCCCCCACTGCTCTTTAAGAAACGGGACCATGGCCTCGAATACCTCTTCGGGCACAGGAGTCGTCGCGTTGTGGTCAAAGTATATCCGGTTCAATGTGCTCAAGCCTCCCTTTATTCAAAATTGATCTTTTCCCCGGACTCTGCGTCAGTCCGTGAATAAAAATGCTCACATATTATTCATATATGCTCCGCTTTTTATTCCCGGCCTTCCTTGATTGCGGGGAAAATCTCTAATTTTTGCGTCGCCTTTATGGCTCAAGACCGCGTTTGCTCGGTTATACCGCATACGTTGGTGTTTACGGGCGGGTGGCCGGATTTAAGGGCAAGGGCCTCCCGGCTAAGATCCTCTATGGAAACCGAATTAAGGAATTCGGAAATCTTCTCTGCAAGGCACTTCCAGACGCGCTGGGTGGTGCAGGTAGTCGCCCTGTCGCACCCCTCTGAATCGTCGTCGAGACAGGCGACCGGGTTCATTGGCTCCTCGACCACGGATATGATGTCGCCCACGCTTATGACTGAAGGCGGCTTGGCGAGCACATATCCGCCGCCGGGGCCCCTAACGCTTTTGACTATCTTTCCCTTCCTGAGCTTCACGAAAAGCTGCTCAAGATAGGAGAGCGAGATGCCTTCCTCAGCCGAAATGTCCTTCAAGGTCACTGGTTTTTCGCCGGAATGGCAGGCCAGGTTCACCATCGCCCGCACCGCGTATTGACCTTTTGTAGATAACCTCACTTAAACTCCCTTCCATGCGTAAGAAAAACCATGCTACTTTTACAATCTAATATACCTTATCAAAATTGTCAAGTATTAACACCCCTGAAAGGGCCGTTCAAAACGAGAGCTGGAAAAATTCAAAAAACCCTGTTTCAGGTATAGACATGTTTTTTTCGCCCTGATATAATTCCCTTGTATGGAAAAGACTCCGAAATTCAAATACTTACCTGACAGGGCGCTCAATTCCCTCGTAAAAGGCCTGGTACGTGAATACAAGGTCTACGGAACAATTGAGAAAGACGGCTTCCCCGCTTTCGGGGAGGTCTCGGACGCTGGTGAGCTTAAGCTTACGCAGTCGCCGAGCCACCTTTCGGCAAAGGGGTTCCTCTTCCCGCAAAGGGAGGTGCTCCTCAAATTCAACATGCAGTCATCCACCCATGTCCCGGTAATAGAGGCGGAAAGGCAGGTCCTTTTCGGCCTGCATCCCTGCGACATAAGGGCGCTCGCATTGATGGACAGGGTCTTCGCCCACGGTGTGGCGGACCCGAACTATCTTTTCAGGCGCGAACATACCATCATCATAGGCGCGGACTGCATGCCGGACGAATACTGCTTCTGCGACAGCCTCGGCACCGGCGAAGTCGAAGATGGCTTCGACCTGTTCCTTCATAAGATAGGCGGGGGGTACCTCGTAAGGATCGGGAGCGAGCGGGGCTTGGAGCTTCTGGATAAATACGCCCGGACGCGAGAGCCCGGAAAATCGGCGCTTAAAGAGCTTGAGGAAGCCAACGAAAGGCGGCGCCTTGCCTTCAGGGCAAAGCTCGACGCCTCGCCAGAAGAGCTTCCGGCAATATACGCCAGAAGCGACGAAAGCCGGGTCTGGGAGAAGATAGGCGCTATATGCACCGGCTGCGGCTCCTGCAATAACGTCTGCCCTACCTGCTACTGCTTCGACGTGAGGGACGAGGTCGGGGCAAGCCTCGCCGAAGGCGAGAGGGTAAGGACCTGGGACGGCTGCACGCTCGAAGACTTCGCGAAGGTGGCCGGAGGGCACAACTTCAGGAAGACCCGGGCCGAAAGGCTAAGGCACAGGTTCAACAGGAAGTTCAGGTATCTCACTGACACCTTTGATTCGCTCTTCTGCGTGGGGTGCGGCAGGTGTTCGAGATCGTGCCTGGTAAAAATAAACATAGTGGACGTAACAAATGAGCTCATACGCGAAAATGCCGGAACATAAGGAAGAGGCGCTCTCAAGGGGCATGGACTCCCCCTATCTCCCGTTCCTGGGGATGGTGGAGCGCTCTATAAGGGTGAGCGAAAAGGAGAGGCTTTTCGTAGTAGCCCCCTCGAATGAATCGCTCCTCGACTACGGGCCGGGCCAGTTCTTCATGGTCGGGCTCCCCGGCTACGGGGAGGCGCCCATCTCCATTACCTCCGGGCCCGGAGAGAAAAAGATCGAGCTATGCATAAGGGCCGTGGGAAACCTGACGAACGCCTTCCACAAGCTCCGTAAGGGCGACCGCATCTGGCTCAGGGGGCCGTTCGGCAGGGGCTTTGACCTCCACGCACTGGAGGGGAAAGACATAGTATTCGTGGCCGGCGGCATAGGCATAGTGCCCATGCGCTCGCTTCTTAAGGCCGTGATCGAGAAGCCCGAGCGCTTCGGGAGGCTTACGCTTATCTACGGCGCGAAGACCCCGGAGGAGATGCTATTTGCCGAAGAGATGGACGGCTGGAGGCGGCGCGGCCTCGATATTCAGGCAACCGTAGACAGGCCCGACGGGCTCTGGAAGGGGCATACAGGCCTCGTGACCGCCCTCATCCCCAAGATAGAGATGAGCCACATGAATACCGCTGGCGTCATAATCGGCCCGCCGGTCATGTACAAGTTCGTGATATTGAGCCTCAATGCCAGGGGGATCGGCTCGGAAGACATCTTCGTTTCTCTTGAGAGGCGGATGAAATGCGGGGTCGGCAAATGCGGCCACTGCCAGATAAACAGCATCTACGTATGCCAGTGCGGCCCGGTCTTCAGGCTGTCGGAGCTAAAGGGGATGCCGGAGGCGTTCTGATTTAGCAGGCTGCTGAAAAAGTCCATCTGCTTCGTTGTCTTCGTCACTGGACACTCCGGCGTACACGAAAAGTACGCCTCATTCCTCGCTCCCCTGTCCAATTGGGGCCTCGCATCTGGAGCTTTTTGAGCAGCCTGAATAAAACGGAGTTTTTCAGCAAGCTGTTAATTTAAACGAGGGAAATGAATCCCCCTCCTTTTTAAGGTGGGGGATTTTTTTTATTCTTTCCAAAAAGGCTTTTTAACGCGCTGCCGCTCTTTTTTGGGCATAAGGCTCTCGCTACCGCTCGCCCTTCCCCCAGCCTTATGCTCGCAACGCCTTATGCCCGGGTGTGGTTTGAAATGCAAAAAGAAAAAGATATAGTTTTTTTGTCTTGAAACAAACCCCGGAGGGCAAGGCGAGCGCTGCATAAGGGAGGAAGAGCGTGAACGGGGAGGGGGACAAGCGAGTCTTGCCCCGAACCGCGCGGAAGCGCGGAAAAGGTTTTTGCTGTTAAGAGTGCGAATAACGCACCCTGCCCTGTCCCTACATTATCGTCTGAAATAGCCGTATGACAGGCGCTATAAGGAAATCAAGCCACTTCTCCCTGTACATCGAGGGGTCGAACGGGACGGAGTCGGCCTTCCATTCCTCTATGATGCGCTCAAGGTCCTCTATCATCTCCCTTTCCCTGAAGCACACCCCGGCCTCAATCCCGTAGTCGAATGACAGTATGTCGAGGTTCTGCGAGCCCACGACCCCTTCCTTTCCGTCGACCAAAAGGACCTTCGCGTGATTCATCTCGTTCTGGATGTGGAACCTTATTCCGGTCGACGCGAGCGCTGATATGTAGAAGAAGTTCGTCTTCGTGATGAGCCGGTGGTCGGTGCGGCGCGGCAGTATCATCTCGACTTCCACGCCCCGGAGCACGGCCTGATGGAGGAGCGCTACCATCCACCGCCTCGGGAAAAGATACGGCGTCACTATCACGATGCTTTTCCGGGCCCTGGCTATGGCGCTCCTGTAGTGCTTCTTTATGAGCCTCTTGCCGCTCGGGGGCTGGTGCTCGAGGAACCAGATGCGCGCCCTTTCCCCGAGCCTCGCCCTCCTTTCGCAGAAGCGCACTACCGATGAGTCTCTCCCTCCGCACATGATGTATGTCCGGGCAAAGGAACAGCTGACGTTATTCACTATCGGCCCTTCGAGGCGAATCTGCAGGTCCTTCCACTTTAGAAATACCCGGTGGATGTTGACCCCGCCTATGAAAGCGACCTTCTCGTCGACGATGAGTATCTTTTTGTGCGTGTGGCGGAACCAGCGGCTGAAGAGCATGAGCTCCGCCCCGGACCCCCGAATATCCTCTATGGCTTCCCTGCTCAATTCCGAGCTCCCGAAGGAGTCGATGATTATCTTCACGCGCACGCCCTCGCGCGCTTTTCTCTTGATCGCCTCGAAGAAGGCGTGCCTGGGGGTGTTGTCCACGAAAATGTACATCTCGAGGTAGATGGACTCCCTCGCCTCAGATATGGCCTCGAGCATCGCGTCCCAGGCCTTCTCGGTCGTGGAATAGAATCTATATCTCATGGTCGGTTCCGCTTGCGAATCACGGTGCGAAAGATGAGGGCCGGGAAGCGAGACCTTTAAGGCGAGAGCCGCAGACCTTAGGCAACTCTAAAAATTAGAGATTTTTCACGCAATCAAGGAAGGTCTGGAATAAAAAGCGGAGCATATATGCGAATATGTGAGCATTTTTATTCCTGGCCTGACGCAGAGTCCGGGAAAAAGATCAATTTTTAGAGGTTGCCCTTACTTCCTGCCCGTCTGGATGAGATACTCCCTCCTCGAGTAGTCTATCCAGGTGTAAACCGTAATCAAAGCCGTGGCCCCGGCCAGGAACGGGAAAAAGGCGTCTCTGCCGATGAGCATGGCATAGACGACAGTCAGTATCTGCAATACCGTCGTGGATTTTCCGAAAACGCTCGGGGACGCAGTGACCTTTCTGCCCATGCCGCGGAGCGCCATGACTCCGGCCAGAAGGAAAGAATCCTTGAGTACGACGGGTATCGTGAGCCAGAGCGGCAGGAGCCCCTTGGCCGTGAGCGCAATGTACGCGCTCATAAGGAGGAACTTGTCCGCGAACGGGTCCAGGTAGGCGCCGAACTCGGTCCTGAGATCATACCTGCGCGCGAGGAAGCCGTCTATCCCGTCAGTGACCCCCGCTATTATGAAAATGGCGGCCGCCGTGTAAAGCTCCTCGATAACGACGAAATAGAGAAAGACCGGGACGAGTGCTATCCTCAGGACCGTAAGGAGGTTCGGGATATGCTTCATCTTCCGATGGAATTTCTCCCCCCTCTCAGGAGCCCCTGTCAGGGCAGCCATTTGAAATAGGTCTTTTTAGCCCGCTCCTCAGCCTTCCCCGGCGGCAGGGTCGTGAATACGGCGTCCACGAACTTCTGCACCCTCGGCTCATAGGCCTTGTACATGGCGAGGTGCATGGGCGCCCTGTCCAGGTTAAGGTCCGATTCCCTGCTCCTGTGGTCGGCTTTCCAGAGTAGCTGCCCCGCGGCCGAGCGGAGCTCGAATGAGGCCTCTATGCTCAGGGAAGCGTACGGAAGGAAGCTGTCCTTGTCCCAGTCGGTTACGCGTATGTAAAGGAGCGCGTCGGCCCCAAGGAGGGCGGCCGCCTCGTTAGTGGGCCGGGAGGCCCAGTCGTCGGCCTTCAGGCCGCCCTTTTCGAATTCCTCAAGCGGAACGGTAAGGTACTTGAGGCCCGCAAGCTTCTCCACGGACATGGCCCTGAAAAGGCGGCTTATGTCCTCGGCCTCGCCGGGGGCTTTCTCTTCCCAGACGACCGGGAGCACCGCGACCTTTCCGGGCGCGGCCTTCGCGTATCCGTCCGTGATGACGTGCCTGACTGCCGGCCCGCAGCCTCCGAGCATAAGGGCAAGCAGTATGGCAGTGAGGAGCTTTTTCATTCCAGCGAGAGCCCCTCCGAGGGCCTTATGATGATCTGCCCGGCCCCCTCCACCACGGCGAAGTTCTCGGGCACCTCATTGGCTATCCTGGCCGCGAGCATGCGCGCGCTTGCTCCGGTCTCCGCAATGAGCGTGACCCTGCCCGGAGAAAAAGTCCTATACGAGAGATGTTTTATGACGGCTATCTTCCTGAGAGATGAGAGGAGCCCTGTAAAGGTCTGGTAATCGCCGACATCTATTATGTTTATGACGAGCGGGCTCTGGTAGGCGCTTACGGAAAGGTATTTGGCTATCGCGTCCCGGAGCGCGTCCTTGTCGACCGAGGCCTCGATCCAGACATGGTAAAACTCGACACCAGCGCCGGGCGAGGCGTCGACCGGGAGCGGCCCGCCGGCCGGGAGCGCGTCCATGTGCATGACCAGGCCTTCGGAACGAATCCTGTAATTGAGGACATATGTGCCGGGGTTCGAGGTCAGGTCCTTTATGACCGCTTCGGGCGCAACGAGCGATTCTTTTACGAGTATGGAATTAACCGCGTCCCTCACGGCGTTCACGAGGGCCCCGTCCAGGGCCGAACGCTTCATCCGGGCCATGTCGTCGGACTTGGCGGCAGTGCCTTCCGTTGGTATAATTACGATATCAGCCGCTTCCGCGGTTTTAATGTGCCCGACAGCCGAAACGGCGAGCAATATGAAAATCAGCAAATATCTCAATCGAGGAACCCCCTTACAAGCCCTATTATACAGTTTTTGTCCCCCGGATTGAACCATCTTATTTCAGGGTCTTTCCTGAACCAGGTCATCTGCCTTTTCGCGTAGTGCCTCGTGTTCCTCTTTATAAGCCGGACGGCCTCGTCAAAGGCGTACTCGCCCTCTATGAAAGCGGTCATTTCCTTATAACCCAAACCGCGCATCGGCTTCAAGCCGGAATGGTGCCCCATCGAAAGGAGCCTTCTCGTCTCATCCAGGAGCCCTGCCTCGACCATCCTCTCAACGCGCCTGTCTATGGCCGCGTATAGCTCCGCCCTTTCCATCGAGAGCCCTATCTTAAGGGTCTCGAAGGGAGCCGGGGCAAATGAGTGCTCCTCCTGGAGATCCGAGATGGGCCTTTTGGAGAGGCTGTATACCTCCAGGGCCCTTATGACCCTGTGGAGGTTATTGGGGTGTATTCGGGAGGCGCTAACCGGGTCCGCCTCCCGGAGCTTTTCATGGAGGGCTTCCCTGCCCTTTTTTTCTGCCTCTTCGAGGAGGCCCCTCCGGAGGTCCCAGTCCGCTTCAGGACCTTCGAAAAGCCCCTGGGTAAGGGCCTTTATATAGAGGCCCGTTCCGCCTGCGATGACGACCCTCTTTCCCCGTCCGAGTATCTCCTGTATCTTCTGAAGGGCGTCCTCCCTGAATTTTGCGGCCGTGTACTCTTCCGAAGGGTCGACCACGCTTATCAGATGGTGCGCCACCCCGGCCATCTCGTCTTCCGATGGCTTGGCCGTGCCGATATCCATGTGCCTGTAGACCTGCATGGAATCGGCGCTTATGACCTCGCCGTCGAATAGGCGCGCAAGCCCGGCTGCCAGGGCCGATTTGCCGGAGGCGGTGGGCCCGGCTATGACAAGAAGCTTCTCCATCCGCGAAATTATACTATTTTCAAAGGGTTATGTCACGAGCCGGATGAGGGTTATCTCGGGCGGGCAGTTGAACCGGACGGGTATCATGACGACACCCACGCCCCTTGATACGTATACCTGGGTAGCGCCGTTCCGGACGAGACCGCCCGAATATTTCTGGCCGAAGCCGGAGGGCACTACCGGGGCGAACGAGAAGGGGAGCCTCACTTGGCCGCCGTGGGTGTGCCCGGATAGGACAAGGTCCACCCTCTCGTCATCAGGGAGGTACTCTGCGTAATCGGGGTGATGAGACAATAAGATCCTGGGCACATCCTTCGGGGCGCCCCGAAAGGCCTCTTTCGCATCAGGCGCGTCTTCGAGAAAGTCTCTTACGCCTCCTATGCAGAACGCGTCCCTGCCGGACTCAATGAAAGTGTGCCTATTCTGAAGGAGGGGGATCCGGTAGGAGTCCATGACCTCTTCGGTATAGCCCGTTCCGATGAAGTGGTCGTGGTTCCCGAGCACGGCCAGCGTCCCGAAGCGGGCCTTGAGCCCTGAGAGGGCCTTTACGGCAGGTGGCATGTACTTCCTGCCGTCGTCGATATAATCGCCGGTAAGGACAAAGAGGTCGGGGCTCAGGCTATTCGCCTCTTCAACGACCTTTTCTATATAGCCTAGGCCGACGACAGGGCTGTGGTGGATGTCGGTAAGGTGGCAGATGGTAAATCCGTTGAAGGAGGGCGGCAGGCCGTTTATCCTTATCGCGGCCTCCTGGACCCTTACGCCCCTTGGAGCCAGGACCGCGCTCTCGAAGAGGAGCGCGCCGCCGAGGAGGGCCCCGCCCCTAAGGAAGTCGCGGCGGGAGATCATCTTCCTACCTCCCGAAGAAGGACTCTATCTCCGTTCTTGAGAGCCTTTTCACGACCGGCCTGCCGTGAGGGCAGTGCCCGGCGAAGTCTATCATGGCCATCTCTTTCAAAAGCGCCTGGGCCTCTTCTTTCCTTAGCGGCCTCGGCCCCCTTATGACGCTGTGGCATGCGATCCTCATTAATACGGATTCGACCCTCTCCTCGGCCCTCCGGCTCCCTCCGTGAATGGAGAGCTCTTCTGCCATGTCCTTTATGAGGGAGGCCGAGCTCCTTCCGGCAAGTAGGTCCGGCACGGACTTAAGAAGGAATGTTTCTCCCCCGGCCTTTGTGGACTGGCCGAAGGGCATGAGCTCAAAACCCATTTCGGAAAGATACTTTAGAGACTTGAGTATCAGTTCCTTCTCCCCGGGTGTCGTCTCTATCCTCTCCGGGAGAAGGAGTGCCTGGCTCCTTATGGAGCCTGAGGCGAGCCTTTTCTTCAAGGCCTCGAAGGCGCACCTCTCGGCAGCGCCGTGCTGGTCTATTAGATACGCCTCCCCGCCATTCTCCGGGCTTTGGGCAACGATGAACTCGCCCCAGAGCTGGCCTATCACTTCAAGATCAAGGAACTCGGGGTTTTTTACGTCCTCGGTAAGTTCCGTTACTTCTGAGAGGCCTAGCTGGACGGGCCTTTCGGTGAACTGATAGCTCGCGGCTGGTTCGTTCAACGCAGACGCCTGCCGCTCTCCCCGGCCTATATAGGGAACCGTCTCCCTCCTCTTTATTGCGGAGACGGCCGGCCTGGCCCTGGCCGCGAGCGCGTCCCGTATCCCGAACCTCACCAGGTCGTAAATATAGCCCTGGTTACGGAAGCGTACCTCGCTCTTTGCCGGGTGGATGTTTACGTCCACGTCCTCCGGGGGGATTTTGAGGTCCAGGACCGCGAACGGGTACCTCCCGCCAAGGAGCCCCCCGTATCCTTCAAGTATAGCACGGTTAACGGACCTGTCGCGGACCCACCTGCCGTTTACGAAGGTATGGATGTGCCTGGCCGTCGGAAAGCTCAAGTCAACCATTCCAATAAAGCCCGTAAGGTCAGGCGTCTCTACCTCGGCGAGTCTTTCTCCAATCTCCGGGCCGAAGAGGTCAATTATCCTCTGCCTCAGTGTGCCCGGCAGGGCCTCAAGGGGCCTTCCGGAGCCGTGCACTATCCTCAGTCGCTTATCCGGGTTTATGAGGGCGATCTTCCTGAAGGTATCGAGGATGCGGCCATATTCGGATTCGGCCCCGCGCATGAACTTGAGCCTCGCGGGTGTGTTATAGAAAAGGTCCTTTACCTCGATAGACGTGCCCTCTGGGCAGCCGTCGGAGGTTATTATCGGCTCTCCTCCCCCCTCCACGACCACCCTCGTGCCCTCGACCTCTCCGGGCGGTCTCGTCCGTAGCGTTACGATTGAAACCGCAGAGATGCTTGAGAGGGCCTCGCCCCTGAATCCCATGGTCATAATCCTTTCGAGGTCCTCCTCGCTCTCTATTTTGGAGGTTGCGTGGCGGGCAAAGGCAAGGGAGGCGTCCTCCCTTGAAATACCGCAGCCGTTATCCACCACACGGATGAGCCTTTTTCCGCCCTCGGCTACGGTTACGGATATGGCCATTGCCCCGGCGTCGATGGAGTTCTCAAGGAGCTCCTTCAAGACGCTCTCGGGTCTTTCAACCACCTCGCCCGCGGCTATCTTCGAGGCAAGGGACTTATCGAGAAGCCTTATCCTTTTCATGCGATGGATTTTACTACTTGGGAGGGGAAATGCCAAGCGGTAGGAGAAGAACTAAGAGCAACCGTAAAAATTGGAATTTTTTTCCGCAGTCAAGGAAGGCCGGGAATAAAGATCGGAGCATATATGATAGTATGTGAGCATTTTTATTCACGGCCTGACACAGAATCCGGGGAAAAGATCAATTCTAGAGGTTGCCTAAGGGAGGTGCTTCGAAAGGGGACAGGAGCCGCACCTGGGCTCTCTGGGCCTGCAGAAGTCCTTTCCGGTCCGGACAATTAGGGCGTGATACTCGTTAAAAAGGCGCTCATCCAACGGCAGGTTCTCCATGAAAAGGGACTTCACGTCATCGTATCCGGCACCGCCATTAAGAAGCCCGTGCCTCTCGAATATCCTCTTGGTATAGGCATCGACAACGAACTCCGGAAGTCCGGCGGCGTAGAGGATAATGGAGTCGGCGGTCTCAGGGCCTATGCCGTTTATGGAAAGGAGCTCTGCCCTGAGCTTTCCGGAATCCTGCTTAAGGAGCTTATCGAGGCTACCCTTGTGCGCGGAGTGGAGGTGGTCGAGAAAGCTTCTTAGCCTCTTTGCCTTGATATTGAAGTATCCTGCGGGCCTTATGAGGGTTGCAAGCTCGTTATGGGAAAGCGCACGCATGCGTTCCGGGCAGAGGACCTTTTTTTCCCGGAGGTTCCTTATGGCCTTCTCGACATTGGTCCAGGCCGTATTCTGGGTGAGAATGGCCCCGGTGATTATCTCGAAGCGGGTCCTCCCCGGCCACCAGCCCTGGGGGCCGAATGCCGAGAAGAGAGAGGAGTAGTATGAAGTTATGATCGAAGAGAGGTTATTTCCGTGTTTCATCGAGTAGAAGGCAACCTCTAAAAAATAGAGATTTTTCCCGCAATCAAGGAAGGCCGGGATAAAAAGCGGAACATATATGACAATATGTGAGCATTTTTATTCACGGCCTGACGCAGAGTCCGGGGAAAAGATCGATTTTTAGAGGTTGCCAGAAATCAAATCCCGGAGAGTCCTTTAAGTTCAGCAATCTCCCTTTCGGTCAGATGCCTCCATTCGCCGGGTTTCAGGGCCCCTAATTTCAGCCCCGCGAACTCTATCCTCTTCAATTTCTGCACCGGGTGTCCGATGGCCTGGCACATCCTCTTAACCAGGTGGTTCCTGCCCTCGAATACGGTAAGCTCTATCCACGAGTTCTGGCGGGTGGCCCTGACGAACTTTACCTTTGCCGGAAGGGTCTTCCCGTCCTCAAGGTGGACTCCTTTTTCGAGCTTCTGAAGTTTTTCCTTGGTTGGGACGTCGCTCACCTTTACGAGGTACTTCTTCGGGACCTGGAATGTCGGGTGTATGAGCTTATTCGAGAAGTCGCCGTCGTTCGTAAGGAGGAGCACGCCCTCGGCGTCGTAGTCGAGCCTGCCCACTGGATAGACCCTGGCCTTTACGGCAGAGACGAGCTGGGTCACCACCGGTCTTCCGGCCTCGTCGGAAACAGAGCTAATGAAACCCTTGGGCTTATTGAGGAGGACATACACCCTGGGCCCGCCGTATCTGATCCTCTTTCCGTCTACCTCTATCCTGTCGTTAACGGGGTCTGCCTTGGCGCCGAGCTCAGTTATTGCCCTCCCGTTCACCCTCACCCGGCCCTCGGTTATCATCTCCTCGGCCTTCCTCCGGGAGGTTATCCCCGCGTTCGCTATTATCTTCTGGAGCCTCTCCAGTTGCGGCGCTTCCGGAGGCGCTTCCCTCTTCGGCCTCCTCCCAGCCGCCCCCCTCTCCGTCGGGGTCGACGGCTTCCGGCCCCTCTTGAGGTTCGGCGCCGCTGGCCTCTTCGTCCTCTCCGGCCGCTCCGTCCCCTTCCGGCCCTCTGTCCTGGGTCCTTTCCTCTCCGCCTTCGGAGCTTCCTTCCCCGTCCTGGACCGGCCTTTCGATTGCGTCTTCCTCGGCTCCCTGCCCTTCTTCCCGGGCATACTCTTCCTCCATTTTCTTAAGATCTTTGAGGCTCGGCAGGCAGGAGAGGTCCTTGAGCTCGAACGTCTCAAGGAACTCCTTCGTGGTCCCGTAGACCACGGGCCTGCCCGGCGCCTCTTTCCTGCCGACTATCTTTATGAACCTCTTCTCCATGAGGGTTGCGAGGACGCCGCCGGAGTCCACCCCGCGCACGGCCTCTATGTCGCCCCTCGCTACAGGCTGCCTGTACGCCACGACCGCCAGGGTCTCCATGGCCGCCTTGCTTATCTTCTGAAGGCCGATTTTAAAGAACTTCCGGAGGAAGGGGGCGAACTCCGGGTTTGTCCTGAACTGATATCCGTTCGCCACCTCTTCGATGAAAAAACCCCCGGCTTTTGTCCTGTAATCCTCTATCAACTCGTTCAGGGCGGCCCTCACGGCTGCCTTGTCCTCGCCTTCGAGCACCCCTGCGATCCTCTCGAAGCTTATCGCGTTCTCGGCGGCGAATATGAGCGATTCAATTACGGGCTTCAGGCTCTCTTTGTCCAGCATAGGCTCTACTCTTCCTTATCTTCGATCTGGTCTTCGTTTTCTCCGGGGCCGCGCTCGAAGGCGTCGGCGCCTTCGCCGCCCTCCTCTTTCCTCTCCTCGGGCATGTAGACCCTTATGACGCCGTCCTCTGTCTGGTGCACCCGTATCATGAGTAGCTTCGCAAGCTCAAGCACCGCGAGGAAAGTGACAACGATCTCGCCCCTGGTCGCGCCCTCGGGGAAGAGGGAGACGAATGTCGCGCTCTTCTCCTTTCCGAGGAACTCAATGATGTCGTTTATCTTGTCGGCGATCCTGAAGCGCTCGGATGTTAGCTCGACCGTCCTCTCTTTCGGGGCGCGGGCAAGCACCCCCTTTATGGCCTCCATGAGGTCGAAGACAGAGACGTTCACGAACCCTGCCCCGTCCTCGAGCTCCTCAAGCTCCACCTCCGCGCCCCGCGTGAACACGTCCCTACCGAGCAGGTTTTTCTCGGAGAGCTCCCTTGCCGCTTCCTTATATCTCTGGTACTCGAGGAGCCTTCTTACGAGCTCTTCCCTCGGGTCGCGGCCTTCCTCCTCCTCGGGCTGGGCCTCCTCGTCCACCGGCAGGAGCATCCTGCTTTTTATGTGGACCAGTGTCGCTGCCATGACCAGGAACTCGCCCGCGAAGTCGAGGTTCATCTCCTTCATCATCTCGATGTATTCAACATACTGCTCGGTTATGGAGGCTACCGGGATGTCGTATATGTCCACCTCGTTCTTCTTTATAAGGTGGAGGAGGAGATCGAGCGGCCCCTCGAATATGTCGAGCTTTATGTTATACGTTTGGGACATGGGGCGGCTACGAGAGGCCCATAGCGGACCTGACCTCCTTCATGGTCTCTGCGGCGACGGGGGCGGCCTTCTCGGCGCCCTTGTCGAGTATGCCGCTGACCCGCTCAGGGTCGGCGGCCAGGTCTTTGCGCCTCTTCTGGATGGGCTCGAGCATGGCGAGCACCCTGGGTATTACCGACCTCTTGCACTCTATGCAGCCTATGAGGGCCTTTGTGCAGCCTTCCCTCACCCAGCTTATGGTCTTCTCGTCGGAATAGAGGTTATGGAAGGTGATGAAGAACGGGCAGAGGTCCGGGCTGCCCACGTCCGTCCTCTTTTTCCGGGCCGTGTCGGTCATCATGGTAAGAATCTTCTTTTCCACCTCGCCGGGCTCGTCCGAAAGGAATATTGCGTTATTGTAGGACTTGCTCATCTTCCGGCCGTCGGTCCCGAGGACTTTGGGTATGGCCGTAAGTAGCGTCTCGGGCTCGGGGAAGACGTTTCCATAGAAATAATTGAAGCGCCTGGTTATCTCCCTCGAAAGCTCCACGTGCGGGGCCTGGTCTATGCCCACCGGCACCTTATTCGCCTTGTAGACGATTATGTCCGCGGTCTGGAGGACCGGGTAGCCCAGGAAGCCGTAGGTATGGAGGTCCTTGTCCTTTATCTCCTGCAGCTGCTCCTTGTAGGTCGGGTTACGCTCAAGCCAGGGTAGCGGAGTTATCATGGAAAGGAGGACCAGGAGCTCCGCGTGCTCCTTTATGGAAGACTGCCTGAAGATGACCGCCTTTTCAGGGTCTATGCCAACCGAGAGCCAGTCAAGGACCATCTCCCTCACGTTCTCCCTTATGCCGGAGGGGTTCGCGTAGTCGGTCGTGAGCGCGTGCCAGTCTGCCACGAAAAAGAAGCACTCGTACTCCTCCTGGAGCCTGAGCCAGTTGGCAAGCACCCCGTGGTAGTGGCCGAAATGGAGCTTTCCGGTAGGCCTCATCCCGCTCAGCACCCGATGCGCCATTTAGTATATACCTCCCATGAGTAAGCCTACCATCACGAAGATGACAGGCGAGATGAACTTATGGAGCGCCCCGGTCATAATAAGGAGGAGAAGCACGAAAAAGCCGTACTGCTCGAATTTGGCCCAGGCAAAGGCCTGGCTCGCGGGGAGGAGGTTTCCGAGGACCTTGCTCCCGTCGAGCGGCGGAACGGGTATCATGTTGAAAACTGCCAGGGCCACGTTTATACGGATGCTGAGCTCGACCATCGTGAAGAGCGGCCACATCACATTCGGCATGGACCCCAGGAGGGACGGCCCGGCGATGATTAGCGCCTTATAGGCCAGGGCCGAGAGAGCCGCAAGGAAAAGGTTGGAGAGCGGCCCCGCTACCGAAACCATTATTATGTCGCGCGAAATATTGCTGAAATTCCGAGGATTTATGGGCACCGGCTTGGCCCAGCCAAAGAGGCCGGAAAAAAATAGCATGATTGTGCCGATGGGGTCCAGGTGCTTTATGGGGTTGAAAGTGACCCTGCCCAGCATCTTGGCGGTCGGGTCGCCCAGGCGGTTCGCAACCCAGGCGTGGGCGCACTCGTGCACCGTGAGCGCCAGCAGGACCGGCGGCACCAAGAGAAGCGTCCTTTGCAGAAATTCCTGAACCATGCGAAATCCCTTATTTTGCCAGTAATCTAAAATTTTAACAGATGAATGAGAGACGGGTCAATGCAAATATTGGAACAAAAAAGACTGGAATAGATGAAAGCCCGGCGCGGACGACATGGCCGCTAAGCGCGCCTCCCGGCGCGGCCATGCCCTTTTTTTATGAAGGATTTAACGATCCGCTCTTCGTCCTCCCTCGTGGCCGTCTCGCCGTCGATGCGTTTCTTAAGGAGGGCCCTCAATATATCGCCCATGAGGGGCCCCTCGGCCACTCCGAGTCTCTTCAAATCTCCGCCCCTTAGTTCCGGCCTTATGTGCCTGAGTGTAGTAATATGGACTGAGAGCGCCTTCCGGGCCGGCTCCTTCCCGGCCTTTGCCATGAGGTAAAGGACAAGCTCCAGCGGAAGCGGGGAGAGGAGCTCGTAAATGTCGCTCCCTTTCCTTGCGGCCCCGGCCTGTATCTTGCCGAGGGCCTTCCGGGCCTCTTCCCTCCGGCCGAGGACGTCGAGCCTCTTCTTTCCCGATATCCCGAGCCTTGCCACAAGTGCCGAGAGCTCCCCATCTTTAAGCCTGTCCGTAAGGGCGAGGAAAAGGACGAGCCAGGATTCAACCCGGTCCTTCTCGTAGAGGAGCTCGTACCAGGCGAGCGCCTCCTTTCCGCGCCTGAAGAGCCTTTCGGATTCCCTGTCCCAGGCAATCGATGGGTGTATGAGCTTAAGGAGGCCCAGGTCAGAAAGCCGCTTAAGGGCCTTGCCCGAGGTCTCTTCCTCGAGTATGCTCTTAAGCTCCTCGGCTATCCTCGGCCCTGAGACGGTCCTGAAGCCGTCGAGCTTTACCGAGTTCTTTATGAGGTTCTGCGTGTGTTTTCCGATTGAGAAATCGAACTTCTCGGCGAACCTGACTGCGCGGAGCATCCTGGTCGGGTCCTCTACGAAGCTCAAATTATGGAGCACCCTGATGGTCCTCTCCTTCAGATCCTTCTGCGCCCCGAAAAAGTCTATGAGCTCGCCGAACCTGCCGGGATTGAGGGCCACCGAGAGGGTGTTCATTATGAAGTCCCTCCTGTAGAGGTCGAGCTTCAGGGACGACTGCTCGACTGTCGGCAGCGCCCCCGGCCTCTCGTAGTACTCAAGCCTCGCGGTCGCAACGTCGAGCTTGTAGCCGTCACGGAAGACCAGCACGGCTGTCTTGAACCTGTGGTGCGGCCTGACCGAGGCGCCGCGCCTCCGGGCAAGGTCCTCGGCGAAGACTATCCCGTTCCCGCCCTCTATAACTATGTCTATGTCCAGGTTTTCCCGCCTCATTATGAGGTCGCGGACGAACCCGCCGACAACATAGGCCTTGAAGCCCCTCGCCTCCGCGACCTCTCCGGCCTCCTTCAAAAGGTCCATTGCCCAGGCCGGGAGCCTCTCCTTCATAAGGCCGGAGACGACGCGCACCTTCTTTGTCTCATCCCGGGCGGCCCGTAGCTCTTCCTGGAGGAGCTTAATGAGGTCTGTCCGGGTTATTACGCCCACTACCTTTTTATCTTTCAATACCGGGAGGAGCCTTTGCCCATGGCCCACGACCTTCTCCCTAATGCTCTCTATCGAGGCGTCGTGGCCGACCCAATCGACCTCGGTCGTCATGTAGTCCTTTACGGGCGCGGCCCCCAGGCCGTGGTAAACGGCCTTGTCCACGACCTGCCTGGTTATGACCCCCTGCACAGTCCCGTTCCTCACTACCGGCGCGGCGTTTATGCCGTATCTGCGCATGACCTCCATCGCGTCCTTGAGCGCGGTCCTGGGGGAGAGCGTGATCGGCGGGAAGGACATGATGTCCCCGGCGGTCCTCGCGGGGACTATGTTCGCCCGGATGGCCTCGAGGAGCATCTCCCTGGCCTGCACGAGGGTCGCCCCCTTCAAGGTGGCTGAGGCCGCGTTCGGGTGGCCTCCCCCTCCCAGGGCCTTCAGTATCCTGCCCGCGTCAGCGCGCGGGTTTCTCGACCTGGCTATGACGTGGACCCTGTCCTCCGAATCGACGAGGAGGAAAAGGCATTCCATGTTCTCTATGTCCCGCAGCTTGTGCGCGAGCACCGCGATATCGCCCTTGTACTTCTCGAGGTAGGCCTCGGCCACTACGACCTCCACCCCTCCGACGGAGTACCTGGCCTGCGACTGCAGGAATTCGTTAAGGAGGGATACCTCCTCGGGGGTAAGCTCTTTCCGGAGGAGGTCCGAGACGGTCTTGAGGTCGGCGCCTGACGAAAGGAGGAAGGAGGCGGCCTCGTAATCCTCTTTAGTGGTGGATGGATAGGAAAGGAACCCTGTGTCCTCGTATATTCCGGCCATCATTATGGTGGCCTCCTCGGGAGTGGGCGCGATGCCCCGCTCCCGGAGCACATGCGCTAAAAGGGTGGTGTTCGACCCGAAGGGCCTCCTTACCTCAACGCTCCCCGAGAGGTCGCCCGGAGAGGCCGGGTGGTGGTCGTATATGTGTACGTCTGTTCCCGGCCTTTCCGCAGCCTGGACGAACGGCCCTATCCTCAACGGGGAACTCACATCCACGAGGATAAGGCGGCGGATTCCGCCTATGTCGATGTCCTTTATGCGGCTTACCTCCGTGGGGAGCGGGAGCGTCTTTAGAGCGTCCCGGAGCGGCTTCTCAACCGAGCCGGGGAAGGCGAGGAGCGCATCCGGATATAGCCTTTTGGCCGCGACCATCGAGGCGAAGGCGTCAAAGTCGGCGTTTACGTGGGATGTTATGACTTCCATAAGGGCGATATTAGCATATTTGAAAGGCGCGGGCGAAAAAAAGAGGGCAGGCCCAGGGGCCTGCCCTCTCAAGCGATCCGGATTTTACTATCAGGATATTGAAAAGTCCTCCTGGACTTTTTCAACCACGGCTTGGCCGGAATGAATCCGTCCAAGCCTCACAAATTGCCCGACTTTCAAGTCTTCGCGATTTGGCGATCCATCCGTGGATTGCTCAGCAGGGTGTTTTTCAATACCCTGCTATTTCTTTTCCGTCCCCGCCTCCCCGGCCGGCTTCTCGTCCTTTTTCCCGTCCTTCCCGGCATCCGCCTCCTCTATTACCGGAGCGGGCTGTGAATGGCACCTGAAGCAGTCGTCTATGGGGAAAGCCACCTTGGTGTGGCATACGCCGCAGTACTGCCCGGAGATTATCTTCATCATGTTCATCTCCGGGTTCCCGCCCTGCTGCTGCTTGAATATGGACTCGTGGCACGAGGTGCAGTCCAGGACCTTGGTATGCGCCTTATGCGGGTACTTGACATCCGGCGGGCTCGGCTTGAACTTGGTCGTGGGGATTATTATATCCATGTCGAACTCGAAGAGCTCGTCGGTGCCGTCAGGGTTTGCCGCGGCCTTTGAAGCGCCCGTCTCCAGGGCCTTTACCCAATCGACCTTGTTCCCGAAATAATCTTTGGGGTGGTCCTTCAGCCTCTCGGCCATGTTCCGGTCCTGCGGAAGGCCGTATGAATGGCACTTGTCGCATTCGAAGGGCGCGAAGGCTATGTTGCCGTTATGGCAGGTCCCGCACTGCTTGCCCTCGAATATCTCGGCCATGGTTATCTCTGCAGCGCCGGCCTTGAAGCCGAAGCCCAGGTCGGTATGGCAGACCTTGCACGAGAATTTATTCCGGTGCACCCAATGGGGGAATACCACTGGCCGCATGTCGTTCTTGCTCGCGTTCTTGTCCAGGACCACGTTCCCGTACGTTTCCGGGTTCTTGGGCTTCCTCAAGTCGGTCTCCCATGTCACGCCGGCCTGGGCCCATTGATAGACGAAAACCCCCCCGACGGCCAGGGCCGCCGCGGTCAAAAATCCCATTAACCTGATGCTCCGCACTTTGGACCTCCTTTGCTCCCTTACAATCTCAATAACCAGTATGGCATAAGGCGCATAACTTCATGTACTCTACTCTCAAAAAGCCTGGGTGGACCGCTTTCCCGTGAGGCTCGTGGCAGGTATGGCAGACCATCTCGCCGTCGTCCGTCAGGGGCAGCCTGGGCGGGACGTTTATATTCACTATCAACCCCATGGGATGGCGGGTGACCGGGTGGTTGCCAATGTTCCCGTGGTGGCACTTTACGCACGTGGTCACGGGGTCCCTGGTAAGAAGCGGCGGCTGCTCGCTATGGCACATCGAGCAGAGGTCTTCCCTGCTGAAATCATGCGGGTTGACGATGACGGCCCGCCCCTCCCCGCCGTCCTCGGCTGCCCTGCATTCCCTTGCAGCCAGTCCGGCGGCCACGGCCAGTAGCCCCAGCGCCGCTATAGTGGTCAATATTATTTTCATCAATCTCGAAGAGCGTCAGGCGCCTTTGCCCTGTCCTCAATAGGAGCAATCGCTCAGATTCTGGCAGTCATGATTGACTTCGGTCCCTGGTATAGCGATATCCTCGAAAGAATCGTTGCACACCTTCTCGGTCGACGGGGTTATGGTCCTGAAGGTTATCTGCCCGTCCATCGCCCCGGTGGTCCTTGGGCTCTTGTAAGAATCAACGCAAGCCCCGTTCATGAGCCTGTACCCGAGCGGGTCCGAGTCCTCGAGCGTGCCGGCCCCCGCATTGCTGCCGTGAATGCCTTTTATCTGGTCCACCGTCTCGGTCGGGTCATACCACCCGCCGTGGCACGAGAGGCATAGTATCCCGAACTTGTTCGAGTCGTTGCCGGTCCCGGTCCCCTGCTTATAGAAGGGGGAGTCGGTCCCTAGCCCGTCGGGCGGGTGCGAGACCCTCGAATAGTTAGCCTTCGGGCCGATGTAGCCCTCGTCCCCGTAGACCTCCCGCTTGTGGCAATTGTAGCAGAAGTTCTTGGTGGTGCCGAAACCGGTGGCGTTCGCCTTGAGTATCCATTTCTCGTTCGAGCCGTGCACGCCCGAGGGATCGGAAGAGACGCTCGAGCCGTGGCAGGCGGAGCAAGTAATGGTGCTGTCGTGCGTGACATTGTAATAGCCGGTGCGTTCCCAGGTGTCCGGGAGGTCGACATACCTGAACGTGTTCGTAAGCCCGAGGCCGTTGTCCGGCCAGTTTGCGTTGGCCGGGGGCGAGCTTACGGGCATGTTCCTGCCCTGGGCGAAGACCGGGTGAAAGCCCATGTTGTTGACGTTGAAGTCCGCCGTGGGGTCGGACTGCTCGACCTGCGACCCGTCCGCGTTGCCCGAAGGCGCATAAGGCGGCATGTTGCCGTAGGCGTAATACGAATGGCACTTTATGCAGAGATACCCTTCGAGATTGTTGCCGCCTGGGTTTGTAGAGGTGAAATCGACCACTTCGTAGGCCGTAACCGGCTCCCCTGCGGCGGGCCAGGACGAGGGCTTGACTCCCCAGCTCCCCAGTATGTTCGCGCCGATGATGTTCCCGTTCACGCCGCCCATGGCCTGGTTTCCTTCCATGGTGCCGTGCGGGTTGTGGCAGTCGGCGCACTCCGCGTGCCTGTTGTCCCTCAGGTTTTCAGCCGATTCCCTGGCCGGGTCGCCGGCGAACTCCCTCGAAGGGACATGCAGCCCCCATGTGGCCTTGACGTCGTGCTTATAGGGATATGCGAACTGGGCGGTGAGGTCCTTTGAAGCCACTTTGCCATTGTGGCAGTTGAGGCAGAGCCATTCCTCGTTCTCGATATTTGAGGTAGACGGGTTCGTGCCCTTCAACAGCGCCTTCCCGGCCGCGCCGCCGTGGGAGCGGTGGCAGGCAAGGCAGCTCTGCATCTCGGGCGTGTCGTCGCTGAAGCCGGCTTCGCCCAGGTCCTCGTGCCAGGGGTTCACCCCCTCGCCGTTCCATGTGGCCGTGGACGTGCCGTGCACCGACGGGTTGGTCTCCCAGTATCTCTTGTCATGGCATATCTGGCAGAGGCCGCCGTTGGAGAGGCTCCCGAGGAGGAACTTGGGGAACTCGGTGCCGTGCGGGTCGTGGCAGCTCGTGCATTGCATCATCCCCGTACCGTCGAGCTTGACCCTCTGCTGGGACTCGCTCAGCGGGTCCCTTATCTCTTCGTTCGACGGATATGAGCGGGAGTACTCGAAAGAAATGGGGTGGTCGTCCATCAGGTCCGTGCCGATATGCGAGGTGGAGACCGCCCCGAGCTTCCCCTCCTCTATGCCGGCGCCGGTTACACTCAGTTCCCTCCCGTGCCCCTTTCCCGGAAGGTTGAGGAGCGAGCCTATGGCAATGGTGCCGTCATGGCAGGCGAGGCAGAGCTTCGATGCGCCGGTCGGCTGCCCGAGCGTGGGGGAGTTGGGCTCAAGCGTCGCGGCCAGGGTCTGGCTCATGTAGACGTCATAGGTGGCCCCGGAGTCCTGTTTATTCCATGCGGGCCCGGATGGGTTTGCGTTGTGAGGCGTGTGGCAGAAGACGCATACCTCGGTCGTATCGCCGGATTTTATCTCGCCTGGGGAAAGCGAGCCGAAGTTATGCTTCGTGTTGGTAACGGCCGCAAGCGAATATCCGCCAGCCGCGGCCAGAAGCCCCGTTACCAGTGCGGCGGCCAGCGCATTCCGTCCCTTGTTCCCGGTCTTTCCCTTTATCGGATTAGACGACATCTTCCTTCCTGCGGTCGAGCCTGCGGGGCTTCAGCCTTCCCCGAGATAATCGAATACCTGCACCCTGCCATTATACGAATCCGAGACGTAGATCCTGTTGCCGTTATCTATGAATATGCCGCTCGGAAGCCAGAAGGTCCCGGCTGATTTGCCGAGGGTGCCGAAATTCAGGAGAAACCTTCCTTCCCTGTTGAATATCTGGATCGTGTCGAAGAGGGCGTCGGCCACATAGATGTTCCCGTCCTTGTCGAGCGCGATGCCCTTGGGCCTGCCGAAATCGCCCGTTCCGTCCCCCTGCCTGCCGAAGGAGCTCAAGAACTTCCCGTTGCCGTCGAATATCTGGACCCTGAAGTTCAGCGAATCAACGACGTACACGTCGCCGCCCCGGTCCAGGGCCAGATCGACCGGATAATTGAACTCCCCTGTCTCTTTCCCCCTCTTTCCGAAGGAGCCGATCTCCGCGCCCTTCAGATCAAAAATACGGACGCTGTGGGACGCGGTGTCGGATATGTATACTTTTGCTTCGGCCTTGTTGATGGCGATGCCCGTTGGCCTTTCGCCCGCGGCGAACGAGAAGAGGAACTTGCCCTTGGGATTGAAGACAAAGGCCTTACGGGCTACGGAATCGGTAACATAGATATTATTCTGGCCGTCCGTGGCGGCGGCTATTGGGGATTCGAACTGTTCGTCCCCGGGCTCTTCTATGAGGATGTAGTTCTTCCTGGCAAGGTCGAAGATATGTACCTTCTTGAAGGCCGTATCCGCGACTATGAGCCTTCCCGTTGAATCAACGGTTACGCCGTACGGCTTTATAAGCCGGTCGCTCTTTTCTCCGAGTATGAAATCGGCAATCCTCCTGAAAAACCCGGCGTTCGCGCCAATGTCCTGTGGCCTGCTGATAGTCCGGAGATAACTAACCCTTGCCGGTTCAGGAGGAGACGGCCAGATAAGGGGGGTCTGCGGCGTGAGCATTTCGCTTTTCTGCTCCGGGCCGGAAGCGCAGCCCGAGAGCGTAAACACGGCGAACGCAAGCGCTGCGGCGAGCCCGAGGACGCCTGAGGACCGGGCCCTTTTGGCCCTTTTATTTTTCGGGACTGCATACATCAGGAAATGACCCTATTTCCTGTGACAGTACTGGCAGATATCAAGTCCGGCGGACCTGAACCGCCGGGTGGTGTCGGCACCCCAGTCGGCCCTGCCCGGAAGAAGCCCTCTCTCGTGCGGGTTGTGGCAGGTGGAGCACATTATCTGGCCTGTTTTCGGGTCGAGCGGCAGGATAGTCGGTATGTCCTTCAAGGTCATCCTGATGTTGTCATGGATAATCTTGGGAGGCACCCTCAGGTGGTTCGGCGCTTTCTTCAAAACACTAAGCATGGCGGTCGGCTGGACGGTCGGATGTACTGGGACAGTATGGCAGCTCCTGCAAAGCTGGACCGGGTCCTCGAAATAGAGCTTCACGTCCTTTATTGTGAGGTTCTTGTCAATTGCCGGGACTTCCTTATGGCATACCACGCACGTGCCCCAGAGCACCTCTCCTGTCTCGCCTATCTGGTTGTGCGGGTTGATGACCGTGAGGAGCGCCTCGGCCCTCTGGTACGGAGGCGGCTCGGGCGGGGCTGGGACCGGGGCGGCCGGGGCCTCTGCTGACCAGGCTTCGCCGGAGAGGAGGAGCGCGCCGGTTAGAAAGATGACCTTGAGGATGCCTGATTTCCTGGACATGTTGGCTACCTTCTTTAAGATGCCGGCCTGAGGCCGTTTCGTTTTTAGGCAAGCTCTAAAATTGATCTCTTCCCCGGACTCTGCGTAGGTTACGCGAATAAAAATGCTCACATATTCACATATATGCTCCGCTTTTTATTCCCGCCCTTTCTTGATTGCAGGAAAAATCTCAAATTTCAGAGCTTGCCTTTAATCACTGCTCCGAAAAGGCGTAAATGGAGCCGTCCTCGGAGCCTACGTAGACGGCCTTGTCAGTGATTGCCGGAGAGGACTGAATGCTACCCTCGGTCATGTATTTCCAGACCGTCTCGCCGGTATATATGTCAACGGCATATAAGCCGCCGTCGTCGCAGCCGATATAGAGAAGCCCGGAGGCGGACACCGCCGGGGTGGAGTTCACCTCGTCCGGGAACTTGTAGACCGCGAGCTCCCTTCCGTCCGTCCTGTTGAAGACGGTCACGTCGCCCTTCTTGGAGGCCATATATATCCTGTCGGCGGTGACGACCGGAGAGGCATAGGCGAGCTTGCCAAGGTTCTTCCTCCAGACATATTTGCCGTCTTTGACATTTAGCGCGTAGAGGGTCCTGTTATACGAGGAGACGTAGACTATGCCGTCCCGCACTACCGGCGAGGAGTATATGGCTGATTCGGTCCTCAGCTGCCAATTCCTTCCGCCGGTCTTTGCGGAGGCGGAGTATATCACCCCGTTCTTGCCCGCGTAATATACCGCCCCGTCCGCATATGCCGGGGAGGCGTATATGCCGCTGTATTTCTCATAATCCGGGACGTTCATCCTCCAAACCCTTTCGCCGTCCTTTGTGCCGAGGGCATAGAGGTAGAGGTCCTTGGAGCCTATGTATACCTTGTCCTCGGCCACGACCGGCGAGGTGAGGACCGGGCCGCCGGTCTCATGCTTCCAGACGAGCTTGCCGGTTTCGGCTTCCAGCGCATATACGAAACCGTCCCTGGACCCGAAATAAACCCGGCCCTTGTCAACGGCCGGGGAGGAGAATATCTCGCCGCTTGTCTCGAATTTCCAGACGACGGCCCCGGTCTTCTCGTCAAGGGCGTATAGGTGCTTGTCATACGAGCCAACGAAGACCTTGCCCTTGTAGACCGCCGGGGAGGAATAGACCCGTCCGCCGGTCTTGAACTTCCATTTGAGCGCCAAGGGCGGCCTGGGCGCCCTCTCGACGAAGGGGACATTCTCAGGGCTCTTCATGAACTTCGGCCAGTCCGCTGCGGCCTGGCCGAAAAAAAGCGGCAGCGCGGCCATTGAGAGGGCAAGCGCTGCTGTGACCTTCCTTGCTGTTAACCTCGACTGCTGCATAGTTCCTCTCAGACCTTCATCTTTGAGATTTCGTGGGATATGCTCTTCCGCTCCCGGGCTATACCCTTGAGGGCTGCGGCAAGCTCTTTTGCATCGCGGGCGGGACCCTCCAGCCCCCTCGACTCCCTTTCAAGGGCTTGCCCGGATTTTTTGAGGGAACCGAAAAGGGACGCGAGTGAGACGGTCATCGCATTGAACGCGTCCGCCAGCCCGCCCGGCATATCGTTCGAGACCCGCCGCGTAAGGTCGCCCCGGGAGACCCCTTTCACTGCCTCCCTGAGCTCAAGGAGCGGGAGCTCTATCCGGCGGAGGACAAAGTAGCCGATGACCGCGGAGACGGCCAGGACCGCGGAAACGGTTACGGCTCCGAGCTTCAGCAAGACAGGGACCGCGATTTCAGAGGTGGTCCGTATCTTTATATGGATTTTATATAACCCCTGTCCAAGTTCCCTGTCAATTAAAAAATAGGCGGCGAGGAGGTTCGCCGCAAGCCCCAGGAGGACCGTTCCAGCAAAGACCGCCGCGAACCTAGACTGGAGCTTTTTATCTACGAAATAGTTCCTTCTCCTCCAACTCGTGCCGCGCGGCTCACGCATCAGGCCTCCGGGCCCGGGCTCGATCCGGGCTATATGATAGTACCCTGGAATTAAAACCCGATTAAACCAGGGTTAATTCGTCCGGCGCTCCATTTAGCAGGTCATTTATTGTGGCACGCAAGGCAGAGCCTGCTGTATTCGTTGCTCATAACGAGGTCGTTATGGAATTTCGAGAACGGGTTATGGCAGCTCCCGCATCCGACGTTCCCGGCAAAGAGCTTTATCTCGGGCGGTAGCTTGTCCACCGGCTTATACGCTCCGCGGTATTTGCGCCTTGCGTCTATGTAGGATACCCCTATGGGATGGCTGAGCCCCGAGAGGCCGGACCTGTGGAAGAGCGGCCCCGCTATTTCCCTACCGCCCACGACGGCATCACTCCCGGTGAGGGCGTCGTGGCATGCCATGCATCTCAATGAAAGCTCGTCGAGCACGCCCCCGACCTCCATGGGGATATACTTCAATGAAGCGGAGCCCGTGACGTGGGCGGAGCCGAGCGAGATCTTGTGGAGCTCGCTCTCCAGGTCGTTATGGCAGAACATGCAGAACCCCGGCCCGGCGGCCCTGGAGCGGAGGCGGAACGGCCCGAACCCCTCCATATGCACCGGGTGGCATGTAACGCAGGTCACGTCCCCCTTCCAGTCGAGCGGCAGGTTGGCCGGCACCTGCATCGAGGGCCTCACGTCGACCGGATGCGACAACTCGAACTCGGTCTCGTGGCAGTCCATGCACATACTCGATATGTCTTTGAGGAATGCGCGCGGGGTGTCGCCAGGGGCCGGTTCCTTGATATGGCACTCTAGGCACCTGCCGTTGAAATCGTGATAGCTTGTCCACTGCCGGGAGTAGAGGAGCGCTGCCGCGCCCACTGCGGCTATTGCCATTAATACGGCCAGCGCGCCCTTAATCGCTGTCATGGGTCTTCACGCTTGAGAGGGCCTGCTGGAGCCTTTTTACGTTCTCGCGTAATTCGCGGACCGCAGACCCGGCTTCCGGTGGGGGCGGCCCTTCTTTTTCGAGCAGTTTAAGAAGCTCCTGCTCGGATTTTTCAAGAGCTTCGACTGCGTCGGCTACGGCCCTTGCCGAATGGTTGATTGACCTGACCATCGAATTGAGGTCCTCTGCGAGCGCGACGAGCTGGTCGCTACCCCGAAGGCGCGTAAAAAGTGCAAGGTCGCCAGAGCCTATCGCTTCCATATTCCGGGCGAGCCTGAAGACCGGCCCAGCTATCCTGTGGGAATAGAGTATTGAGACCACGGCAACTGCCGCGGTTGCGACCCCGAGGATAAGCACCGAGTACGAGGAGGCGAAGACAAGTGGCAGGGCCTTTACCTTGAGCTCGTAAAGCGTGAAGACGGCCTGGCCATATGAATCCCCCATGCCCCTCGAAAGGGAAAAGACAAGTAGCAAAAGGAGCCCGGCGGCCCCCGCGAGCGTCGCGAGGCAGAGCTTGAGGCCGAACCTGAGCTTGAAGCCCAGCCTTAAAAGGCGCGAGGCGTCCGTATTTTTGCGGGTATCCGGAGCGGCCATTTTTCCCGGCTCTATTAAAGGATTTTTCAAACCGGACTGGGAGAAAAGGTCGAGGTGAATGAGAAAACCGAGCGGCAGGATTCACAGGCATTATATCCGAATACGCCGCGCATGTGAAGCCGGGGAGCGCGCACCTCTAGTTCCTCTATTGAAAATTATTGAAAAAACCAGCCGTTATGAATATAATAAAAAGCTCTTTTCCGTCTTGCCCGCCGGAAAGCTCAACTGAACGGCAGGGCAGAAGCCGCGGGCTCCCTTTCGCGGCCAAGTCAAGGCGCGGCGGGAAAAGGCGGGAATGACGTTTTCCCGAACACAATTTGGGAGGAGAACCGAAGATGTCAAAGGTCATGGCAAAGGACGCGTTTCTCAAGGCATGCCGCAGGGAAAAGGCCGGCTACACCCCGGTATGGCTCATGCGCCAGGCGGGCCGTTACATGAAGGAGTACATGGCCATACGGGAGAAGCATTCGTTCCTCGAGATGTGCAGGAACCCCGAGATAGCCGCCGAGGTGACCCTCCAGCCCATAAAGGCGTTCGACCTTGACGCCGCAATAATCTTCGCGGACATACTCCTCCCGCTCGACGGCATGGGCATTAACCTCGAGTTCGCGAAGAACGAGGGGCCCGTGATATCGAACCCGGTCAGGACAAGAAAGGACATAGACGCCGTAAGGGTCATAAACCCCGAAGAGCATGTGCCCTATCTCCTGAAGGCGATTAAGCTCGTTAAATCCGAGCTTAATGGCAAGGTCCCGCTTATCGGTTTCTCCGGCGCCCCCTTTACGCTCGCGAGCTATATCATCGAGGGCGAGGGCTCCAAGAACTACATAAACACGAAAAAGCTCATGTACTCGGACCCTGAGGGCTGGAAGGCCCTCATGGAGAAGATATCCGACGTCATAATCGTCTACCTCGAGGCGCAGATAGAGGCCGGGGTGGACGCGGTCCAGCTATTCGACAGCTGGGTCGGCTGCCTCGGGCCTGACGACTATAAAAACTACGCCATGCCTTACAGCAAGAGGATCATCGAGACCGTAAGGAAAAAGGGCGTGCCTTTCATAAACTTCAGCACCAATACCGGAACATACCTCGACACCATCGCCAAGACCGGCGGGGACGTCGTGGGCGTGGACTGGAAGGTGAGGCTTGACGAGGCCTGGAAGACCATAGGGTATGACAAGGCCATCCAGGGGAACCTCGACCCCGTGGTCCTCTTCGGCCCTGTAAGCGAGATACGGAAGAGGGTGAAAGAGATACTCGACATGGCTGGCGGCAGGCCCGGCCATATATTCAACCTCGGCCACGGCATCATACTCGGCACGCCGGTCGATAACGTAAGGGCCGTAATAGACAGCGTGCACGAGCTTAGCGCAAAGTAATTAAAAGGGGCATCCAGAAATGGCTGAACTTCCGTTAAAGGGAATACTCCTTCTCGCGTTCGGCGGGGCGGATTCGATCGAGAGCGTCGAGCCTTTCGTAAAGAACGTCCTGAAGGGAAGGCCCGTGACGCCGGAGCTCGTGGCGAGGACCGTCGAGCGCTATAAGCTCATAGGCGGAAGGTCCCCTCTCCTGGAAATAACACTCGCGCAGGCCAGGGCTCTCGAAGATGAGCTCAACTCCGGCCCGGACGCCGCCTTCCGCTACAAGGCCTACGTGGGCATGCGCTACTGGCACCCCTTTATAGCCGAGACCGTGAGGCAGATGAAGGATGACGGCGTCGAGGAGGCGGTAGCCATCATCATGTCGCCCTTCACCTCGATTGTGGCCACGGGCGCATATGAGACGGACGTTGAGAACGCGCTCAATTCGCTCGGCAACGGCCCGGCCATATCTTTCATGCCCTGCTGGCACATAGAGCGGGCCTTCCTCGACCTCGTGGCCGGGAATATCCAGAGAGAGCTTTCGGAATTTACGGACCTCAAGGACGCGCTCGTCATATTCAGCTCGCACAGCCTGCCGAAGGTGGCCCTGCAGGGCGACCCTTACGAGATGATGGTAAACCAGTCCGCCTCTCTCATAATGGAAAGGGTCGGGAAGGCCGACTACAGTGTCGCGTACCAGAGCAAGGGCTCCGGGCCCAGGGAATGGCTCGGGCCGCAGACCGAGGACGTCATAGCAGAGGCCGCGAAGCGCGGGAAAAAGGGCGTCGTAGTGGTGCCGCTCGGCTTCGCCGCCGACCACGTGGAAACCCTCTACGACATAGACATACTCTTTAAAGACCTCACGCGCTCGAACGGGCTGGAGTTCAGGCGCACTCCGTCCCTCAACACGGACCCGGCCTTCATCCGCATGCTCGCCGGCATAATGAAAAAGCCGGCTGAAAAGAAATAATGAAAAGAGTCGTAATAATCGGGGGCGGCATAGCCGGCCTCGCCACCGCATGGAGCCTCCGCGAGCAGGAATCCGAGGGCTCCGCCTTCGAGATTGTCCTCCTTGAGCGTAACGACAGGTTCGGAGGCAACATACAAACCGAAAAAAAGGACGGGTTTCTCATAGAGGGCGGCCCTGACTGCTTCCTCTCGGAGAAGCCCTGGGCCATGCAGCTCTGCAAGCGCATAGGCCTTTCGGGGAAATTCCTCCCCACGAACGACAAAAACAGGAAGACCTTTGTCCTCTCAGGCGGCCGTCTCCACGTGCTCCCGGAGGGGGTCATCCTCATGATCCCCACCAAGATACTCCCGCTTGCGACCTCAAGCCTCATATCCTGGCCCGGAAAGATGCGTATGGCAATGGACCTCTTTGTCCCGAAGAGGAAAGGCGGGGGAGACGAGAGCCTCGGTGATTTCGTACGAAGAAGGCTCGGGAAAGAGGCGCTCGAAAAGATAGCCGAGCCGCTCGTGGCGGGAGTCCACGCCGGAGACCCTGAGACCATGTCGGTCAGGGCGAGCTTCCCGAAGTTCGTCCAGCTCGAGGAGGAAAGCGGAAGCCTTATCCGCGGAATGATTAAGAAAATGGCCCAGGCAGCTGCGCACAGGAAACCGGCCCAGGCCGGAGGCCAATCGGCTCCGGGCGGGCGGGTCACAATGTTCATGACATTGAAGGACGGCCTCTCGGAGCTTATCGAGACGCTCACCTCAGGGCTTGAGGGCATGGAGAGAACGGTCTTAAGAAAGGGCGTCCAGGCCGTCTCAATCGAGAAGGCAGGGGCAGGATACCGGGTGACCCTCGAAGGCGGCGGCTCGATAGGTGCTGACGCGGTCATAGTTGCGGCCCCGGCGTGGGCGGCGGCATCGATATTGAAGGGCGAGGACGCGGCGCTCTCGGAGAAACTTCTTACTATCCCCTACGTTTCCACGGCCACCGTCTCCATAGCGTTCAAAAAAAAGGATATAAAGCACCCGATGAACGGCTTTGGGTTCGTGGTGCCCAAGGTGGAAGGGCGCAAAATCATGGCCGCGACCTGGACCTCGGTAAAGTTCGCCGGACGCGCCCCGGACGACTCGGTCCTCATACGGTGTTTCGTTGGGGGGTCGAAAAACGCCGAGCTCGTCTCGCTAGGAGACGCCGAGATGATAAAGCTGGTAAGGGAGGAGCTCCGCGACATAATGGGTATAGGGGCCGAGCCGGTGCTCGCGAAGGTATTCAGGTGGCGGAACTCCATGCCCCAGTACACCATCGGCCACGAGGAGCGCGTCGCCTGGATAGACGAGCGCCTTAAAAACCACCCGGGGCTTTATCTCGCGGGAAGCGCCTATTACGGCATAGGCATAAGCGACAGTATCCGCTACGGCGAGGTCGTTGCCAAGCGGGTCGTCAATCAGCTTACGGCTAATCGCTGACACCCCTTTTCGGAATCTCCTCAGACCAGGCTATCCGTCTGCCGGGATCAAATCCCGCTCGCGAAAAATAATGCCGCTCCATTCCAGAAAACCTGAAAAAAACCTGCTTTCTTCAAAAGATATGCTCGGTAGGGAATACTTTTCGGTTCCTGCCCCATTTGGGTAGGAAGGCTTGATTGAAAAGATATTCGGAATTTGCAAAAGACTTTTAACGTGCTACCGCACTTTTCGGCATAAGGCTCCGCTCCCTTTCTGCCTCCATCCTCCGGGCTCGGCCCTTGAGTCGTTCGGCCCCAAAGGGGGCCTCGCTTTTGCAACCCCGCCTCGCCCGCCCCTCCCCCATCCCTATGTTTGCTCCGCCTTATGCCCGGGTTATTTTGAGAGCAAAATAAAGACCCGCAGGCCGGAAAACCCTAAAGAAAAGCCGTCTTTTTCCCGATAAGTAATCGGGGCGGGGGATGCGTTTATTTCCTCCCCCCATTTCTTTTTTGGAAGGAAAGCTTGATGAAAAAGATATTCCGGGTAATCTGGTCCGATTGCAGGCCTACCCTCTCCATAGGGACAAAGACACTCCTCGCATTCCTTCTCATCATATCGGTGCTCACCGGCGGCTTCTATTTCTTCGTCTCAGTGAAGTTCTCCTCCCAAGCCCACCAGGAGGCCATTAACGAGATCGACTCGAAGCTCCGGGGAGCTTGGAGCCTTTTCCAGTCGCGCCCCGAGCAGATGAAGTTCGGCATGCTCCAGGCCGCGAGCGAACGGGCGGTGAAGGCGGCTGTCAAGGCGCGCGATTCCGAATTCCTCGGCAGGAACCTGATCGGCTACTCCGAAATGAGGCCTTACGTAGACCTCTGGGCCGTCGTTGACGGCGGCGGGCGGGTCATCGCAAGGAGGGACAGGAGAGCCGGGGACCTCCTTGAGATAAACGGCGCGGTGGGAAAGGCCCTTGAAATCGGCGGGCCTGTCATATCCACCGAGCTCGTGCCCAGGGAATTTCTTGAGAGGGAAGGGCTTAAAATCCCCGAGACCGACGAGCACGGGCTTATGCAGCTGGTAGTGGTGCCCATTATCGAGAACGGCGATGTAACGGGGGCTTTCGTCACCGGCACGCTCCTTAACGGTAACGGCTGGCTCCCGGATACCGTATACAGGTATTTCAACGTGAACGCCTCGGTCTTCACGATAACGGAAAAGGGCGCGAAGGTAGCTTCGGCCCCGGGGTTTCAAACCGGGGTCTTCAGCCCGCTCACCCGGCTGGACCACGGCATAGAGGGCCTGCTGCCCGAAGGGGGTGGCTTCATCGGAGAGACCGAGCTCGACGGAAAAGGCGTCTTCCTTGGGATAGAGCCGATATTCGGGCTCGACGGCAAGCCCATAGGCGCGCTGGCCGTGGCCGAGCCGATCTCGAAAGTCGAGGCGCATATAGCTCGCATGAAATCGCAGATACTGTGGGTGGCCGCGGCCGGGGTCCTCTTCTCGCTCCTCCTCGCGGCCCTCACTTACAGGGACACATTGAAGCCCGTCAGGGCCATAAGGAGCGCGATGGACGAGACGGCCTCAGGCAACCTCGACGTGGCCCTTGACATCAGGACCAAGGACGAGTTCGAGAGCATCGGGCAGGGCTTCAACGTTATGGTCGCGTCCATAAAGACCAGGGAGGACCGGCTTGAAAGCTTTAACCAGCTCTCAAAGGTGCTCCTTCAGTACAACGACCCGGAGATGCTCCTGGAGAGGGCCCTTTCCAAGATAGCGGAGCTTACGGGCTCTGAGATCGGGGTCATATACATATACGACGACGAGACCGGGATATTAAAGCCCGAGGTGCTCTGCGGGATAAGCAAATCAGGCCTTTCCGGCACGGAAAAGGGGGAAGGACTTGCCGACCGGTGCTTCTCGGAGCAGAGGACGCTCGCCCTCCTCGACCTTAGAAACGCAAGCGGGCCGGTAATAGACGCCGGCATACTCAAGTTCAACCCCGCGGGACTCGTCTGGCTCTGCCTCACCTATAACGAGAAGCCCATGGGCGTATTGCTACTCGGTTCGATCGAGCCGTACGAGAAGGAGATGCTCAGGCACATGGAGCACCTTGTAAACCAGATATCAATCGCCCTTGATAATGCGATGGTCCACAAGAAAATCGAAAAGCTCTCCATGACCGACCCCCTTACGGGAGTCTTCAACAGGCGGCGCTTCGGCGAGCTGTTGAAAGAGCAGTTCAAGGCCGCCTCGCGGTATAAATACGAGACCGGCCTCCTGATGATGGACGTGGACAACTTTAAATACATAAACGATACCTTCGGCCACCAGCAGGGGGACCTGATACTCTCGGAGATTGGAAGGCTCCTCAGGGAGAACACCAGGTCAACGGACGTGCTTGCAAGGTACGGCGGAGAGGAATTCGTCTGCCTTGTGACCCATACCGGAAAGGAAGGGCTGCTTGCGCTCGCCGAAAAGATCAGGAAGACGGTCGAGATGCACCGTTTTCCGGGCTTGAGGGACTGGCAGGTCACCATGAGCGTGGGCGCAGCGCTCTTCCCCTCCGATGTGGTAAGATGCGAGGTAGACCTCGTCAAGGCAGCGGACGAGAACCTCTATTTCGCGAAGAGGAACGGGAAGAACCAGGTCGCTTTTGAAAAGCAGTCTGAAGCCAGGCTGGTATGAATATGTTGATTTTTAATATTGCCAGAAAACCCTCCGGTTCGTAAAGGCCCTACAATCACGCGCCCTATCCTGATCCGCTTAACGCTTAAACCTTTTTTAAACATGAATCAAGACCGTCTGGACTAATCCGGCCCAAAGAAGTTATAATCGTCGCATGAGTACCGGCGTTAAGGAAAGGTCTTCTTTCTCTGCCATATGCGTCGAGCGCTGCGGGGGCATTTGCTGCGACCCCTGGTGGGGCATCATCTCGTATCCGTTCGCAAGGGAAGGCGGCCTCAGAAACCCTTCCGCTTTCAGGGCCGAGGTGCTTAAGGGCATAAAGGCGCGGGTGGAGAGGATAACGGACGCCTACAGGACATCCGGGGAGGAGCCCCGGAGACTATTCGGCCAGCCCGAGAGGTATAATGTAGTAGTAAAGGACATACGGCGGTCCGGGCAGGCGCTCACTATGAATCTCATTGCCATGTTCGCCTTCAGGTGCTCTCTATTAGCGGAGGACAAGTCCTGCTCCATCCATCCATCCATTATCGGGCGCGAGATAAGGCCCCCGCATTGCGGCGAGCTCGGCTCTCCTGATGCAGGCCCAGGGGAAAAGGGCTTTTGCAGGATAATACACGAGGCCGGCGCTGCCAAAGGCGATGGAACGGCGGTCCATGCGGCCATAGAAAGGGAGAAGGGCATCTCGAAGAGGAGCTTCAGCGAAGGCGCGGAAAATGCCGAGGAAGCGGCGGAAAAGGTGGTCGAGGCCGTCCGGTCGTGGTGCGAGGCAAGCGCGCCTGACCTTTTGCCTGAGGAGAGGCCCGCACAACCCGGCCGGAACGACCCCTGCTGGTGCGGAAGCGGCGCGAAGTTCAAGAAGTGCCACGGCAGGTAATGTCTTTCCTTTATCAACGAGCAGGATATTGAAAAAGCCTTTCCTGGGACTTTTCAAGTTCTCGCAATTTGGCAATCCGTACATGGATCGCGTAGCGGGGTGCCTTTCAACACCCTGCTAAGGCCTCTCTCCCCTTGCGATGAGCGCGACCGGCCCCCTCGGCCCTGCCGGAACGCTTTCCTTGATAAGCGCCACATCCTGGCCGCATACCCTGTAATCGAAAAACTTCTCTCCCGACTGATGGTATGCCGTGTACTTGACGGACACGCGGCTGCATCCCTTTTCCATGCTGCTGTACTTTGCCTCGTACCTCGCGTCGTTTCCGGCCCTCACAAAATCCATCTGCAATGACGAGGCCTGGAGGGCTATCTCTTCAAGCAGCCCTTTGTCTTCCTGAACCTCCGTTTTTCCCGCCCTGACGGACATGGCCTCAAACCTTGCTATCTTTTCCTGTTCTTCTGCTTTGACATAGTCCAGCCAATCAAGCCCGCGGCCCCGGCTCAAGCGGAATTTTTGAGGCTCGCCAGGGCTGTATTGATAGTCCTTTTCGATTATGAACCTCGGGTCTCCCTCGCATGCGAAATACCAGGGGTACTTGCCTTTTCCCGATGATGCGATATGTTCTGCGGCCTCATCGGGAGTGACTTCGATTAGCCTTACGGTCCTTCCGAATCTCTTAGAGACGACCGCCAAAGGCTTTCCGCCCTCATCTTTACAGAGCGCACGTATGTGGTTATAGACCTGGATGCCCGTAAGGCTTCCGTCGATGTATTCCCCAGACAGGGCCGAAAGCTCATCAAGGCCGCTCCCTGCTGCGCGGGCGCCCCCTGACGCAAGCAATGCCGCCAGAAGCGCCGCCAGGATTATCCGATATATCAGCATAAAGACCTCCTCTTTCTTGAAAAGCCGGAAATGGAAACCGCCCTAGCTTCTACCCGGAGGTAATAGCAAGAGGAGTGCCAGCCTGAATTGAAAGGAATTGCTGTTATTTAGGAGGTCTGATACGAAACGGAGGAGAGGCTTATATGGAATCCATTCCATAATCATGGAACTGATTCCATATCAACCGAGGTCGTACGCCCTTATCTTGGTAAGGAGGGTCTTGTAATCTATCTTCAGGATGGAAGCGGTCCTGGCCTTATTGCCGGAGGATAGCTTGAGCGCCTCCCTTATCGCGGCCCTTTCCGCCTCCCGCGCCGCATGGGACGAGACCTCCTTCAACGGGAGGACTTCCCCGGCCAGACGGTCATAGTTCTCCCCGGCCGCGAAGCCGAGGTGCGTTGGGTGGACCTCGCCGCCTCCCGCCAAAAGAGCGGCGCGGCGCATAACGTTCTTAAGCTCCCTTATATTGCCCGACCAGGGATGGCTGAGGAGCGCCTCCATTGCGGGACCGGATACCGAAAGGGGCGGCCTCTTAAGCTCCTCGCACGCGTCCGCAAGGAACCTGCCGGCTAAAAAGGAAATGTCGTCCGCCCGCTCTCGTAGAGGCGGAAGCGTAACCGTAAATTCGTTCAGCCTGAAATAGAGGTCTTCCCGGAAGCTGCCCTCTTTCACAAGGGCTCTCAGGTCCTTGTTCGAGGCCGCGAGTATCCGCACATCGACCGGGAGAGGCTTGCTTGAGCCCACACGGCAGACCTGCTTTGACTCTACGGCCCCGAGGAGCTTCGATTGGAGCGCGGCAGAGGTGTTCTCGAGCTCGTCTATAAAAAGCGTGCCGCCGGAGGCGGCCTCGAAATATCCGCCACGTGCCCTGTCCGCGCCGGTGAAGGCGCCCTTCTCAAAGCCGAAGAGCTCGCTTTCGATGAGCGGCTCGGGGATGGCCCCCATGTCGACCCTTACGAACGGCCCTTCTTTCCTCCGGCTCATTCGGTGGACGAGACCGGCTATCATGGATTTGCCCGTGCCTGTCTCGCCCTGTATGATGATCGCAAAATCGCTTGCGGCAACCCTTACGAGCTGGCTTATTACGCGCCTTATGGCCTCGCCCCTGCCGAGCGCCGCTTCGAGAGAGGCGTCGACTGCGGTCTTAAGCCTCACCACCTCGCGTTCGAGCTCGAGCTTTTCGATCGCTTTCCTGATAAGCACCGCCAGCGATTCCATGTCCGCGGGCTTGGTCACGAAATCATGGGCCCCGTTCTTTATGGCCTCCACAGCCGCCTGTATGTCAGCGTATGCGGTGAGAAAAATGACCGGGACCGCCGGGTCTATCTCCTTCAGGGCCCTTAGCGTTTCAAAGCCGCCCATGCCGGGCATCCTGTGGTCGAGGAGAACGGCATGCGGCCTGAACCTGCCGAATTCCCTTATCCCCGAGGGCCCGTCAGATGCCTGGGAAACGGAGAACCCCCTCATGGAGAGGAGCTCCGAGAGGACGAGCCTTATGTTCTCCTCGTCGTCTATTACGAGCACCTTGTGCAATTCTGGCCTTCCCGCTTGTAAGATAGCGGCCCTGGACCATATCGGGATGGATTTGACGAGGGTGCCTGATGGGATTCGGACTCAAAAGGTGAGAGGGGCCGTACAGGATGAGCATACTAAAGTTCTTACTGCAAATCAAGGCTGCTTCTGGAGGGGGTTGACAATCTGCGGGAGAGCTCGTCGATGAGGAGGTTTATCCTGGCCCGCTCGCTTTCGGGCAACCCGCTGCCCGAGGTCTCCCGGAATACCCCCCAGATCACATTCCTGCCGCCCATGACCGAGGTAAAGGCGTTTGCCTCCGCCTTGACCGCGTTTCCGCTGGAATGGCGCATCATTATCTCCATTTTCCGCACCGCCCTGTCTTTCACGGCCTTCCTGAAAAGCATGCCGTAGTATTCGGTATCTTCAACAGGATGGAGCTCGGTCTGGTGCATGCCCGCTATTTCGTCCACGGGCCTTCCGATTAGCGCGCCCGCGGCACTGTTTGCCTGAATTATGAGTCCGCTCCCGGCGTCAGCTACGAATACGGCATCGCTTATTGAATCCAGCAGCTTGCGGTATACATATTGATACTCGCCTAGGGCCTGCTCCGCTTTTTCCCGAGCGTTTATTTCCGCAAGAAGCATCTCATTGGCCTTTATGAGCTCGGTCGTGCGCGAGCAAAGGAGCGCTTCGAGATTGAGCCTTTCGCCCTCAGCCCTCAAAAACTCTTTTAATTGCTCACTGAGCTTCCGGATCTCACTTACAAGGCCCTTTTCCCCTTCGCCCATGATATCTCCACAGGAACAACAGCGAGGTTATTATTTTAAGGCTCTCTTTACGGCCAGAAGAGCTATGTTGTAAGCTAAGCCGGCCTGATAAGGGCGATGGCGAGGGCTGCGAGCGCAAGTGCCGAAAGGCCGTAAACCGCGACGGTGAGCCTTTTTATGATTTTCCTCGTCGATTCGAGCTCTCTTTCGGCTGACTTGAGCCTCTGCTCAAGGTTAATAAGGTATTCGCGGAGCCTCTCGTCCTCCACGTCCCTGTACTCCCTTTTCAGGGAGCCGAATACGGTGCGGGACGCGTCCATGACCGTTCTCGATGTAAGGATGAGCCCGGCGATCTTCGCTGCCATAGTCCATAGTTTCAGGGACATCCGATTCCCCTCAGTGTTAATGCCTTGCTCAGCGGCTTATGACCGGAAGCTTGGAGAGGGCCTCCCGTATCTTTTCCCCGGGGTACTCGTAATCCGTAAGCTTACCCGCCAGGTAGTCGGCATAGGCCTGCATGTCAAAATTTCCGTGGCCCGATAGGCCGAAGAGGATTACCTTCTCTTTCCCCTCTTCCCTGGCCCTTACCGCTTCGGTTATGGCGGATTTTATCGCGTGTGCGCTTTCCGGCGCGGGGATTATGGCCTCTGTCCGGGCAAACAGAAGGGCCGCTTCAAAGACCTCGGACTGGGGCCATGCCGCCGCCTCGATGAGCCCATCATGGAAAAGCCTACTTACGAGCGGCGCTTCGCCGTGATAGCGGAGCCCTCCTGCGTGTATGCCGGGAGGCACAAAGTCGTGGCCAAGGGTGTACATCATGAGGTACGGGGTAAGGCCGGCGAGGTCGCCAAAGTCGTAGCGGTACTCGCCTTTTGTAAGCGTGGGGCAGGACGAAGGCTCTACGGCTATGACGCGGAGGTCCCTGCCGTTTATCTTATCGAGGAGGAACGGAAAAGAGAGGCCCGCGATGTTGCTTCCGCCGCCGCTGCAGCCGATGATCACGTCGGGGTAGTCGCCCGCGATCTCAAGCTGCCTCCTAGCCTCCTGTCCTATTACGGTCTGGTGGAGGCAGACGTGGTTCAAGACCGAGCCGAGCGCATAGTTGGTATCGCTCCTCCCGGCCGCGTCTTCGACCGCTTCGGAGATGGCTATGCCGAGGCTTCCGGGGCTTTCCGGGTCGGCCTCAAGTACCTTCCGGCCCGATTGGGTCCTCTCTGTGGGGCTTGCGAGGACCTCGGCGCCCCAGGTCTCCATGGCCACCCTCCTATATGGCTTCTGGTGATAGCTCACCTTTACCATGTAGACGGTTATCTCTAATCCGAACATGCGGCCGGCAAGGGCGAGCGCGGAACCCCACTGGCCGGCTCCGGTCTCGGTCGCTATCCTCTTTATGCCCGCCTTCTTATTATAATAGGCCTGGGGAATAGATGTATTGGGCTTGTGGCTCCCGGCCGGGCTTACTCCCTCATATTTGTAATAGATGCGCGCCGGGGTTTTAAGCAGAGCTTCCAGGCGGCTAGCCCTGTATAGCGGGCTCGGCCTCCAGAGGCGGTAGATATCGCGCACCTCTTCAGGTATCTCGATCCACCGTTCGGTAGTGACCTCCTGCTCTATAAGCGACATGGGGAATATTGCCTTGAGGTCGTCAGGGCCGCAGGGCTCAAGAGTGGCGGGATGAAGCGGCGGGGCCGGGAGGTTAGGCATGTCCGCCATTATGTTATACCATTTTTGAGGTATATCCTTTTCAGGGAGTACTATCTTGGTCTCCTTCATGGACGCCTCCGGGTTTTCTGTGTACGGCTATTTTAACATATGAAAGGGCCGATGCAAAGATACCCGATTTGTTGATTAAAAGTTTTCGGTTGGAGTATTCGCGCCAGCAGTATTAATTGGAGCCGGCAAGATTGAGAGCGGGGTGGATGGTTTGACGAAGTAGCCTGTTTCAATATAGGCGGCAATGCTACCGGATCTTTCGAGGGGTCTTTCGGTCGCGGCTCTTCTTTCCCGCATACTTTTTTGTATTGCCCCGGCATTCCGGCAGGGTCACTTCTTTCCACTCACCTGGCTTAAGATTTCCGAGCTCCCACTGCCCGATGCCGGTCCTGATTAGGCGGAGTACGGGATGGCCCACGCTCGCGGCCATGCGGCGGACCTGCCGGTTCCTCCCCTCAGTTATCGTCATTCTCAGCCATGTATCGGGGACTGTCTTCCTGAACCGGACGGGCGGGACCCTCTCCCAAACGGCCGGGGGCTCTTTAAGGAGCTCAACTTCTGCCGGGAGGGTCATGCCGTCATTCAAGAGTACGCCGGATCGGAGCTTATGAAGGACCTCTTCAGAGGGTACGCCCTCCACCTGGACGAAATAGGTCTTTGGTGTCTTGTTTTCCGGCCCGGCTATAAGGGCCTGAATAGGTCCATTGTTCGTTAGCGCAACAAGGCCTTCGCTGTCGTAATCGAGCCTGCCGGCAGCATACACGCCGGGGACGGGGATGAAATCCGCAAGGGACCTTCGCCCTTCGCTATCAGTAAACTGGCAGAGTACGCGGAAGGGCTTGTTAAAAAGGAGCACCCGCGGGCGGGTGTATGCTTTTTGAGTCTGTCTTTTTCGCATGGGTGGATAAGGCTAATGCTTTTTTTCTTTATAGCATTTCCTGACAGCAGGGGCCAATTCAAAGAGAGGGTATCCGCTTCACTTCAGTTAATGAAGGGGGATAGAGGAAGTGAAGCAGCAATGTGGTGTAGAATTTTCCCGAGTTATCTTCAAAGGCTACTTGGTGCCGGAGCAGGAACGCGCTGCCCCGGCCTCATGCATGCTGAACAGCAAGCCGGGTCCGTACGGTTTAGCCTAATATCGTTATTGCCAGGCATCCCGCTCCTCTGTTTGACGGGGTTATAGGAGGGCAACACGTAAAAACACTCTTGACGGACAGTAAGAGACATATTAATATTAGTAGCTTATATCCCCCGGGGAACGGGGGTCTTTTTCTGAAAACCTATTCCCAGGTAGCTCAGCCGGCAGAGCAGGTGGCTGTTAACCACCGGGTCGGGGGTTCGAATCCCTCCCTGGGAGCCAAGAAAATCAAGGGGTTAGCCGATTTTGGGCTGCCCCTTTTTCATTGGACTGTGACCAAATTGTGACCGCGCGGTCCAAAACCTCCACTCCATCCCTCAAACTTTCAGGATAATGATGCGAATACCGCTGGGTCATGGCTATGGTCTTATGCCCCAGAAGCTTCGCTATCTTATAGAGGTCGATACCCGCCTGAGCGAGCCTTGTCGCAAAGGTATGGCGTAGGTCGTGAAACCTGAAGTCCTCGATCTTGGCCCGGTCCAGGGCGTCGTAGAAACCCCGCCTCAGGTTCCGGTCTATGATCTTGGTTCCGGCTTCACTCGCGAACACATAGTTGCTCTTTATGTGCCGCACCTTCGCCTTCTCCTTTAAGAGCTCAAAGGCCCTCCGGTTCAAGGGTATGGTCCTCTTCTCGCCGTTTTTAGACCGGACGACAGTTGCCGTCCTTCTGAAGAGATCGACATGCGGCCACTCCAGGGAAAGCAGCTCGTCCATCCTCATCCCGGTATTCAGGTCAAAGATCACGATCTCCTGAAGCCAGTAATGCGGAATCTGGACGTTCTCCTTGCCGGTTGCATAAATCACGCAAACGTCAATGAGCCTCTTTTCCTCTTCCAGAGTCAGCCACCTGTCGCGTTCGTTCCTGACCTTTTCCCTTGATACCTTCTCGACAGGGTTTTCCTTGACCCATTCCCATTCGCGGATAGCCTTCTTGAAGGCATGGCACAGGACGCCGCGCTGCGAGTTTATCGTGGCTGCGGCCAGCCCCTTTGCCCTCAAGTGAGCTTTGTAGGCCGATATGCGTCCAGGGGTGATCTGAGTCAAAGGTACATCGCCGAAAAACTCGATCATGTCCTTTTTGTACCCCTTGTCCTGCCGTATCGACCTGTCCGACTTGTTGGGAGTAGAGTGCTCGGCTATGTACTTGTCGAGCAGCTCGCTCAAGGTCTTGTCCTCACCCAATTGCTTGTCAAACCATTTGCCTTCGACCAGTTGGGTCAGCACCTTGGCATGGATCTTCTCGGCAAGCTTCCTGTCCTTAACGTCGGTTGATTGCCTGACCCGTTTGCCATTGTACTTCAGATTTATCCACCAGACCTGGCCTCGTCTAAAAAGACTCATCAGAAACCTCCTTCCTGAGGCCTTGATTCAGGCTGGTTTCCCGTTTGGAAGGATTATACCCCTTGCCTTTTACCCCCTCAATAGTCTTTTTTATGAGGCTGTTTATGTCCCGGTTTTCAGGCCTTTTTATTGAAAGGCGCTCCTGAACCTGTATTGCCTTGGAGCTATTTACCCAGTCTAAAATCTCGTCCATATTGAAGCGGAGAAGCCCGTTGAGTTTGTAGAAGGGAATAGTCCCTTCATGAACCCAGGAATACAAGGTAGACTCCTTTACCTTAAGGAATACGGACAGGTCTTTTATGGTAACAAGGCGCATGGCGTTTGCTTTCTGACTTCTAATATGGACATTTATTTACGGCAGAATCCCCAGAACATATTGATAAATCACAAGAATCGGCAGAAATCATAGACAAGTCCTGAAAGGACTCTTTGCCTGTTTTCCTCTGAAAGGACCTTTCCGATATGGTTCCGGAATTCTTCCAGTTTGGCTTCTTCGAGAAACAGGGTGACAACCTTGGCGTATCCAGCATTAAGGCACTTTGCCGTATTGCCAGCCTCATGCTCAATGCCCGTAGTTATCGAGACCTCGACCGCTATCCGTATTCCGTCCCGTTCAAGGCCGAGGTCTACCGTTTCCTTGCCCTCTAGGGTCGGCTCCTCAATTGCAGCCTGGTATCCCTTACCTTCGGCATAGGACTTTATTACCGACTGCCAGTATCGATGCTGAACCCCTCCCTTGCCCTCCTTGCCGGGCTCTATTCCTATGGCATTGAAGCCCGAGGGCGTAAGGAGAAGGAATTTGGCAATACGGGAGCCCTGGCCGAGGTGCGTTGTAATCTCACGGACAAGCCCTTTTCCCTTGAGAGCGCTCTTGATCTTGTCGCCCATGTAGGCGCTCAATCCCTGCTTTTTGTAAGTTGAAGTAACCGAAAACAGGGGATGATTGTAGGCGGACTCCAAAAAGGCCTTCTCCTGGACAGATATCAGCGGAATCTTTTCTTTGGGCATTGAGGCCTTTTGGACTAGCTTATCCAGTCCGACCGGCTGTCCCTTATCCGATGCCGTATACCTTGCCCGTGAACGGGCTATGATCTCGTCCGCATAATTTACGCTTGGCGGCTCCGGAGCCTTTTCAGTCACCATGTTGAAGGCGCTGCTAACCATTTTGACCAGGGTCTCGCCACGCCTGAGCTGGCCGATCTCCTCAGCCTTGAACTTCCTGGAAAGGTTCTTTTCCATAAGGAGCTGATCATTGGGCGAATCGCTTGCAAAGAAAATCATGGTCGAGGCATTGAACACATGGCGAAGGATATAGTCCGGAATATCCCCGATCATCTGGTTTGCCAGGCAGAGATGCAGCCCAAACTTTCTCGCCCCCGACAGGATATCCGCCATGCTCGAACAGGCCATGTGCTGGAACTCGTCTATGAATAGATAAAAGTCAGGACAAGCGCCCTCCCTCCTCATGGCTGCAATCTGGATTTTTGAGACAAGGAGCTTACCAAGCAACTGACTATTCCTCTTACCTATATCTCCATGCGACAGATTGCAGAGAAAGATTTTGCTCTTATCCATGATCTCAAGGAAATCTATCTTGTTCTCCCGGTTTGAAAGCATGGGGCCAATGGTCGAGTCCGGAAGAATCAGGGGACTCAGCTTATTGGTTATGGCCGTGGCGATCCCGCGCCGATCAAGGGAAGGAAACTCCAGCTCCCAGAAGGCCAGAACCCGCTCATCCTCAACTCCTTCCAGGAATTCCTTCCTGAAGTCCTTGTCAATCATGAGCCGCTCCATATCGAGCAAGGTCGAGTCCTGGCGCGAGAGGAGCGTGACCAGCAGAAAATTTAGCGTATGCTGGACATTGACGCCCAGCGGTGCCTCAAAGAGGTCCTCGAAGAAGTTAAGGAGGTCGGTCCTTATATGCTCCTTCTCCAGCTTGCTTCCGCTGTGGGCAAGGGGATTGATTGCCATGGGAAAGCCGAAGTCACCGGCGCTGAAGTAAATCGTATCGTCCTTTCTTTCAGCCGGAATCCTCGGCAGTATGCCTTGCCTTACAAGCGAGCCGTGGGGGTCGATTACGGCAACTCCGTCTCCGGCTTCAATCCTTTGGATAACGGTCTGAAGTATCAAATTCGACTTCCCATAGCCACTTTTGCCAGCTTGGTAGCAGTGCTGGTTTGGCAAGTTTCGCGAATGGCAGACCTGCTTTTTAATTCCCCTGTACAGGTTAATGCCGAGCACAGGGCCGCCGCTGGTAAACTCCTCAGGCACAGGATAGGCGGCTCTGGCAGTCCTTATATTGTGTGTGGCAGAAACCAGCTCCTGAGAAGGAAGGTGGACCAGGGAGGCCAGCTCTTCAGAATTCAATATGGCCCCGTACACGAAAGAGTTCCGGCTTAGGATGCTTTCAGAGGGATATGCACCCCTTACACGCTCTATTCCGTTCTCAGCCGTACTGAATTGATTGAAAAAGCCCTCCATTGCCTCAAGGACTGAACCGTCTGTAGCAAGCGTTCTGATTGAAACGGCAAAGAGGGGCTTTGATATTTTCTTGTCCACGAGCTTGGGAAGATGCGGAAGGTCGGCAAACGGCGACTGGCCAGGATCGTACTGGCTTCTGGATGCAAGATAGAGATTCTCTTTCCAGTTATTTCTGACTGGTATAAAGGCCACCTGGAAGGCGGCCACGCCGGAGCCGATATTATCAAAGACGCCGAAAAGCGCCCTGTATGGGTCAAATCCTGTAGCCTGGACCAAGGGGAAGAAGTACGAAGCCCTGAGCCTGTAGGCGCGCGCAATAAGGTTTTGGTATTTTGCCTCTTCAAGCAAATCTTTTTCCTCGACCATAGCGTCGGCTCCGGGGAAGTGGGCTCTTATTTGGGCGGCTATGTTTTCCGTTTGCGCCTTATCGACCGTAAGCTGGAATCCGATTTGCTTTCCCGTGCAAGCAATCTCCAGAAATACCGGGGAGCCGCCCGGAAATGAGGTCAGAAACTGCTCTGCATTCTCCAGCGCGCATTTTTCATCCCTTGCAGGAAGTATCCGGATAAATCCGGGATTGAAGGAATTGATTTTGACCTGAACGCTTCGGCTCTCACTCTTTCGATCAAAGAAATTTTGGAGAAATGAACGCTTCTCCAACTTATGGGTAAATGGCTTGAAAGGAGGCTCCAACTCGACAGGATAGGACAGTACGGCAGGCGAGCCCTGGCCTCTCCCCATCTCCTCTAAAACTAATCTTCTTTTCTCTTCCAATACTCTCATTTTTCAAATCGGTATCGAGGTTTCGCATGCCGGGCAGACCACCCAGAGGAATCCCTTGCCGCAATTAGGGCATGAGCTGAAGGCATGTCTATCCTTGAATGATATGAATCCGCAGCCGCACCTATATCTGTTGACGAGATCAACCGTCGAGCCGCAGGCAAAGCAGGCAGCTTCAGGGATAAGCCATTCCTGAAGCCACCTGGATACCGGGACCGCCTTGAACGTGAGGGTATGTATAATGAAAAGGCCTATGGCGGTCTGGAAGACAAGTTCGCTTCCAAAGGCAATGCCTGCCCTTGCCCCTGCATAGCACACGGTAATAACCGAGCAATGGTAGGCGGTAGCTATCAACCGGCGCTTTAGCCTTATGCCCATTCACTGCCTCCATCTCATCCTCGTTTGCCTGATAGTTGCTCCGCCTTTTCTCTCAGCCTGCCCCCAAAGCCAGCCTGCAAACCCCTTCAGGAACCGGATTACAAGCCCCTTAAGGAGCTTGTAGACGTTCGGGAGCCATCTTTTCATGGCGTAGATCACAATTAGGGCTATTACCAGGGTAAGCAAGTGGCTCCTTTGCCCTAATCGGTCACTAAAGGCGCTGCCAGGGCTGCCACACCGATTACCGCAGCTGCGCCAAGAATTGAACCGAACCCCGGATTCTTATTTTGTGCGGCCTTCGACGCTGAAAGCGCCAAATGGAACCTGATCAGCCGCTTGCCCCTGACATCCTCGACAACGAAGAATTCGACATTGTTATTTTCGATCAGGGCAACGGCAAAGGTCTTGCCTGCCTTGCCACCGGCATCCAGAACCTGATCCCTTGTTTCGCTCCATTTTTTCCCTTGCTTCTCCTGGACAGCGAGCGGATAGGCTACTTCACTCCAGTGCAGATTCAGAGTCCCTCCTTTTATGTCTTGAGGCTCGCGGTCCAGAACCGCAAGCCTTCTGGCGCTGTGCACGGATACTTTCTTTCGTGCAATATGGAGCGCGTCGGCATTAAGGAGATTGTCCCTAATCGCCCTGGAGCTTTGAGGTTTTATAAAATCGGCAAGCGCTTCAATGAGCTGGGCAGAGGAGCGCCTGCCGTTCTCATCCCCTTTAGTGACAGTACCGCTTAACCCTATAACAGCCCCGTTGGAGCCTGGCCCGCGTGCCAGAAGCTGCCATTGGGTAGGCACGCTGTCATCATTGAGAATCTGCGCCATCGGCTTAAGCGTGTCTATAGAGAGTACCGCCCTATCCGGCCTGATTTTCTCGATAGCCGTTTCACACGGCTCCTTCAAGCCGGTAGCAGAAATTCCTTTATTGCTCCAGGCTAGGGCCAATCTTTCCGCCCGTTCCTCTTTTGGATCAGCAATAAGTACCTGGTTACTCGCATCCAGAAAGCTTCCTGCCAGGACCGCTTCCGAAACTGCGCTGCCCCCACGGTTTGCACCACCGATGAAAAGTGTCTTTCCCATATTGTCCTCCTTCTTAGTTGAAGCTACACACTTCTGATATTTCTGCTTTTACGCCCCACTTGCTGAACACTTCAGTCCAAAGGTCTACCAGCTTTCCGTAGCTCTCAGTCGTCATCCTTGACGTATTGTCCGGCGTATAGGGATGAACACCGCAGGCCATAAGACTGGTTTCAGGCGGAAACTTGGGCTTTATGGATTTCGAATCGAGCCACCTTACAAACTCCGCCTTGCCCGGCACCCTTTTCTCGAAATTGAAGGCTCCACTTACCTGGCGCATGTCCGAAAGTACGTAGACCCGTATTGTGCCGCTTTGAGGGAGCCGTAAAGAAGCCCTATAGAGAGCTTCGGCAATCGCAGATCCTTTGTTTTTGGGTAAGCCTTCTGCCTTTTTATCCAGCTTGTCCATAAACTGATCTACCCATTTTCTCTTATTGAGCGTCACCGGCCCTGGAAACCGTTCAGGATACTTTTCTGACAAGGCTAATTCTGCCGAATCAAAACCGGTATCTATTATGACGAGCTCGAAAGAACCGCCTCCGGCATCTCCCGCCTGTTCAACCCAAAGCCTTCCGGCTTTTTCCAAATTGCTTTTCGAGCAGGCGTACTCTCCTGCCGAACTGCTTCGGTCGCATATGGCGATCAGATTGAAACCTTCAGAAGCTTGAGCTGGTGGAGTAATGCCTACCAGGGAAATGAAAATCAAAACAGCCGGAAGATACTTCGACCCTGGGCTCTGTCCCTGATTTATTTTCGACCTTCGCCAGCCGCTCCAGAATCGATATGCTATATGCAACTCGGCAAGATAGTTTTCAGTGAAACGAGCATATTTCTCCCACTCAGCTTTTTGCCTTTCTTTATTCCTTTGGTCTTTCTGGTAATGGCTCACATATTCGTCAATCAAACGATCAAATTCCCTTTCTGAGTTCGCCAGATGCTGCACTCTTTTCCTTAGCCTTTCTTCATATGTCTTTTCTTGTGCGTCAACACCCCTGATCTTTGCGCTGTCTTTCGCAATCGCAATTGACGCCGCCCTCCATTTATTTATGAAGAAGGCAGCCGCAAGCGGGAAGGAAAAGGCTGTAAAGCTAAAGAGGAATGGCATCAGTAATACCCCTATTGCTATTTCATCCTGCATGGCGAATATCTGCTTACCTCTCATCCACCCTATGGCAATGGCTAAGACACCGAGCGCGAATATACAGGAATTACGTCTCTTGCCTGCCAGAACCAATTCCGCGATCATTAATGACGCTATGAAAAGCCCAAATGACGGTAAAAGGGCCACTAGGAAGGACGTGGGCTCTTTTAAAAAGGCTCTGGACAGCCGTGTCGGATCAAGGCCAAAGAAATCTGCGAAAAGGGTAAAGACGGCACCTATCTCACCAAGCGCGAGAATCGTGAATAGCACGAGGCTGCCTAGTGCCTCTGTCCGCTTCAAACCTATTTCATAGGTATTCTTGACCTGGAGATTGCGCCTATCCTTTTCATCTTCTATTGCTTCGGATGTTGCCCTTATATCCAACTCGCAAGTCGAGATTCTCTCTATGACTCCTTGGGCTTTCCTCTGGAGAGTGTCAGCATACTTGTCGCCCATCTCAGCCCGAAGCGCCAATTCATCGAGCAGGTCCCTATTCTCATCTTGAACTTCAGCCCTCAGTAGGCTCCCATCCGGCTGGACCGAAATATAATAGGGCGGCTCGCCTTGAGGAGCGTGCTTCACCAGCGCCCGTGCCTTTGCCTTCAGAAACTCCGGAAGAGGTATGCCGCTCCGCTCGGCAAAGTAGGCTTCACTGTAAATTTTGGCTTTCCTAAAGATACCCATGCGCTGCCTCCTCAGTACCCAGTGAGATTGCCAGTCGATTCAAAAAGATGCTGAAGCACCGCTTGAGAAACTTTTTGGATTTGAGGCTGTGGACCCCTAGCCGTTTTCGGCTCCTTCAAATCTTGATCCGAACTCCGCTCCATAATTCCTCCTATGCTCTGTTTTAAGCCACAATAAACTCTGCATTGGCAATCAGTATACAGAGCTGAGAGAAAACCGCATTCCTGTGTTTCCGGGACTTCCAGATTCTCCTATCACTCTTTTTTTTGCTCTAGATTCCTATTATTCCGATCACACATCTTGCATCTGAACAAGAAATTCATTTAATGAAGGCACGTATATATACTGTTTTTTCTCTCCGAGCTTTATTGCAATTATCTTGTCATAGAGAATCCAATCTCTAATTGTCCGTGCATGCAGATTCAGTAACTCGGCAACCTCGCTAACAGGGCGAAATTCTTTTAATCGCTCCTCAGGAGTGAGGGTTATGAACCGTAGGAGCAACTCTTCCCTGCTAAACCGGCCTGAAGCTTGCTTCGAATTGTCATCATTTTGTCGAACAGACATATTGACCTCAATTCGTGCCACTCTTGACGATTTTTAATTTTTTCCTTTATAATGTTTTCACTCCCTGGAGCGCATTTGTGAGCCAGGGGGTGAGCAATCCTCCTGTGCCTAACGATAATCTCAAATCACAGGAGGCCCTAAATGCAGGTGCAAATTACAGAGCTCAATTCGATCATTCAAAAACTCGAAACAGAGAACAAAAGGCTTAAAGCCGCAAACATGAAGCTCAAAAGAGAAGCTGCCAATTATGAGGACCTCTATCGAACTACTAACCGCTGGTTAGAAGATTTAGGCATAGGTTCCGATCAGTTGCTGGAGGATTTAAGGCGTCTGCTGACCGGGTTCCTCCAAAGAACCAGGGCTACTGACAAAAACCTCGATCAGAAAAAACTCCACGAGGACATACGGTATCTTCTAAAGACCATCCTTAACAGACTTGGCGAATATGAGCAGAACACGCCCCTTTCTTTTTTAGAGCTTTACGAATAGGAATCTTATAGGACTATGCAGCATCGCATAGTCCTTTTTACAAACATTTGATTTTATTGTCAATTTGTCTTACCAATGCTTACCAATAACTACGAATAAGCTCTTTTTATTTGTTTTTATTTGTTTTTTTCCTATACATGAATTGGTAGACAAATTCGCTCAGGGATAAAAAAGTGAAGAAAAAAAGGAAACCATCAAAATCAGATATTCCGGATCCTGAAAAGAAAATAACTTTTAAGGACATCGATGAGGTTTGCAAAAATTTTGAGCTGAAATTTAAGGGAGAAGAATCTCTAGAGCTGTTCCGGGCTATTTGCTCAATTTACCGAGAGCATGCTGAGAAACTCACAAATAAGAATGTTAATCTAAGCCTCCCTAAGAATAGGCCTGCTGTGTTAAGGAGTGAACTGATTAGTAGATATAGAGATCGGGAGCCTGATGATGATTTAATCAAGGACTTTAAGTCTCATAAGGGCACGATAAGGCAGAAACTCAAGGAAATGATTTACCTTCAAGATGAAAACAAAACAAACTTGAACCCTAAATGTCTGGTTATAAAATCAACTACAAGAAGTGGGGGTGAGGAATCGAACTACTTCGTTTCCATTGTGCCGCCAAAGCAGGCTCCTACAGAGGAGGAAGCAACGCAATCAGACATAATAGGCCTTTTTCAGAAAAATTTAGAAGAATGGAAGGCTTCTAATTATCTTGGGCAAAAAGCGCTCTCAAAAGAGGATCTGATTGAAATCGAGAGAAGAATAAATCTCACCAATTTAAATGATGAAAGCATTGCCTATCTTACTGTTAGTGCGATTTTTAGACATTATGAGTATGAACGGTGGTGGAGGAGTTACCAGAAGAATGAAACAGTCCTCTGGCACATGTTAAACTTACTTACGCAAATATATCGCAAGCCTTTCTGGCGTATATGCTTCCTTTTGCAGTGCGCCGACCCTAAACTGCTTGCCAAATGTATTTCATTATTCCCCAAGAGCGAGTTCGCGCCAGAACATCTCAGACAAGCACTGGAACACATAAAAGACAAAACAATAAAAGATTTTTTGCTAAAATCTATAGAAGAAAAAAGTTTTCTCATTGAGCCATACGCAACAGTACTTTTAAGAGAATTTCGCAATTTTGATTGTAGCAAGCTAATGGGGAAGCAATGAACCTGGGTTTTCGCATCTCGGATGATCAATATTTGCACAAATTCGATTTGGATCTGGTCCAGATATCTGTTTGGCACGGCAGTGATGGGGATTTTGAAAGGGTCGCCTATCTTGCCAAGAAACTAAAAAATCAAAAAAGGCGTTTTGTAATCCATCCCAGCCGACTCTACCTTTCCGAGACCAGGCCTGAGGTCAGGGAATATTTTCTTCGCCACCTCAAGAAGTACGCTTCCATTAGTGATCTTGGCTTGATTGTTCATGATGAGACATTAGCTTGGGGTGGGCGGCTACGAGGGGCTTGGGCTGAAGCCTATCGGTCAGCCTTAACTGAGCTTGAGGCGATCTGCCCAGTATCCGTTGAAAACGCAGCATATTCACCAGATGCTTTATGGTTTTGGGAATCCTTTGCCAACTCGATTACTTTTGACATAGGTCATTTCGAAGCCGCCGGAATAGACTGTTTGGAATTGATAAACCGTCTCTCATCTGATCTAGTCAAAAAAATCCAGTTCATCCACCTCCATAGGAACAATGGTCCTAAAGATATAGGCATAACCGACCACTGGCCTTTGGAGGAAGGATGTCCCGAAATTGGTATTTTGAGCAGATTATGTGCGCTGCAGCCTGACGCTAAGGTTATCTTAGAAGTCGATGGAGAAGCAGATATTAGAACCAGCCTTAAAATTTTATCAAAATGAATCTGAGGAGCATTGCACATTTTCAAATTTGAATATATAAGTTAAAATAAATCAAGATAAGGAGCTCAACTCTCGAATAAGTAGCATAAAAGCTTTTAGCCACTTCGAGGAATTCCGCCACTTTATCCGCAGGACCTCATTCACGAATTTGCCTAATTTCGCCTCTATAACATCTCTCTATGGGTAACATCTACTATCTGTGTTCGAATTGCATAAAAAACCAGTCTTTGTCTGAGATTTCATGTCATTTTAATTTTTTAAAAAAATATTAAAAAATATATTAGAATCCTGGCAGTATCAAAACAAAAATGCTATTTTACCGGATGTCTTCGTTTCATCAGAGGAGGTTAATTTATGTATTTAGACGCATATAAAATTAAAAACTTTCGCCGCCTGAAAGATGTTCTTATTACTCTTGAGAAAGATATTTCGATTTTCGTTGGCGCCAATAATAGCGGAAAGACGTCAGCAACCCATCTTTTGCAGCTTTTTATCCAAGGAGCAAAGGAAAAGTTGACAGTATATGATTTTAGTGCAAACTGCTTGGACAAGATCAACGAAATTGGAGCGCAGATAGAAGCAGGCAGCTCTGACGCAACCGCCGATCAGCTTCCTTGCATTACCGTTGATCTGTGGTTTAGTGTCCAAGAAAATGACCTTGGCAGGGTTGTTGATTTGCTGCCGAGTTTAGAGTGGGCGGGTACTCATGTTGGTATTCGCATCTCCTTTGGTCCTTCTGATCCGAATGCAATGATTCAACGTTATCTCGATGCAAGAGAAAAAAAGCCCAAGACAAAAGACGAAAAGGACCAATATGATTATTTACCGAACAGCTTGGTTGATTATTTAAGGGAAAATATTGGTAGGGAGTTTAATTTTAAATACTACGTCCTCGATAGAAACTTTTTCAATGATAGTTTTGCGCAAAAATCAGAGTATGAACCATTACTTCTAACCTCTGAAAAAGGCAGAACGGGTCCGCAAATAATTAAAAATCTCCTTAGGGTAGATTGCCTTGATGCCCAGCGGCACCTTTCTGACAATTCTGCTGCTCGCTCAGAGAATCTTTCACGATGTCTATCTCGCTTCTATAGTAGAAATTTAAAGAAAAGAGAAGACGATCCCGAAGTACAGGAGGCACTCGCAAAAGCAAAAGCAGGGCTTGATTCGCATTTTGCGACTGTCTTTGGGCCTACTCTCGGTAGGCTGAGTGATATTGGATATCCAGGATTGGGCAATCCGCGACTTATGATCCGCTCTGCACTTAATCCTTCTGCAATAATGACAAGTCACGATGGTGCAACTGTGCACTATGCTTTAGAAAGAAAGATTGGCGGCACAGGCGAATCCCACATTCTTCCCGACAGATACAATGGGTTAGGTTTTAAAAACTTAATATATATGGTTATCGAGCTCCTGGATATTCATGCTCAGTGGCTAGACCCAGAAGCTGACGACCAGCCACCCCTTCATCTGGTATTCATTGAAGAACCGGAAGCACACTTGCATACTCAGCTACAGCAAGTATTTACTCGTAAGATACTTGATATCTTAAAAATTGAGAAAGAGCAGGCTGACTATTTTACTAGTCAGCTTGTGCTAACAACTCATTCTCCCCACATTTTGTTTGAACGAGGATTTAAGCCAATTCGCTATTTCCGAAAATTGCACACAGATGATTTTCAAGTTTCCGAAGTTTTGAACCTTTCTAAGCTTTACGAAGAAATGGGTGAGCCCGACCGAGATTTCCTAGAGCGTTATATGAGGCTTTCACACTGCGATCTTTTCTTCGCTGATGCTGCAATATTAGTTGAGGGAAATGTCGAGCGATTATTAATGCCCATTATGATAGAAAAAGCTGCTCAGAAGTTGAAGTCTAGCTCAATTTGTATTTTGGAAATCGGAGGAGCATTCGGCCATCGATTTAAAAAGTTGATTGAATATCTTGGAATCGTATCTTTAATTATAACTGACCTGGATAGTATTGGCGTCGATGCTGAGAGCGGGGCTTCACCTGATGACGACAATGAGGAGGAAGAAGACAGCGCCGCACTGAAAGCTTGTCTCGTCTCAACAGCTGGAGCTGTTACGTCAAATCAGACCTTGAAACAATGGCTGCCCGGGATGGAAAATATCTCCGATCTTATATCTGCTACCGATGAGCAGAAAACACGTAAACCTGATGCAAATTCTCCTTCACATATAAGAGTCGCTTACCAGAAGCCACGTGTTGTGACTTGGGGTATGGATTCAATGGGAATTGCAGGTAGGACATTTGAGGAGGATTTTGCTTATGAAAATTTGGCCTGGTGCCAAAATCCAGCAAATAAGAGTGTCAAATTATTTGTCACAAAAAGTGCAGAGAAAAATCTGTTAGAAATGAGCAAAAAAATATTCTCCAAAGTTAAAAGCTCAAGCTTTAATAAGACAGACTTCGCTTTGGCGGTTCTTGAAAAAAAGCCGAGCGAATGGCAGGTTCCAAGCTATATTAGTGAGAGCTTGAAGTGGCTTGAGGAGCAGCTTGTTTCCCCAGTAGAGGAGATAACGACCAAGGTTGATGAGGCGTCTCCAATGGAGGCTGAAAAATAGCTTATGACTATTCGTATAACACAACCTGATACGCAAGCTGACATCGCTCTAAGAGAATGCCTCGATGCTGATAGACCGGTTAGTTTTGTTATGGTCGCCGGAGCGGGATCAGGAAAGACAACTTCTTTAATCAAAGCATTGGATCATGTTGGCAAAAAGTATGGCGCTAAACTAAACAGGAGAAAGCAAAAGGTTGTTTGTATTACATATACAGAAATTGCCCAACAGGAGATTTGGAATGATGTAGGACAAAATCAGCTTTTTCACGTTTCAACCATACATAGTTTTTTATGGACGGTAATACGTCCATTCCAGTCTGACATTAAGAAATGGGTGTTGGAGAGAATTAATGAAAAGATTGCCGAGGCCAAAGAGCGTATAGAAAAACCACGCACAAGACCTGCAACAATTGAAAAACTTAAAGAAGAAATTGCTGACTATGTTGAGATTATAGAGAACCTTGCGTCGGTATCTCGGTTTACTTATGGCACTGGAAGCAGTTATGATAGAGGCATTTTAGGGCATGACGATATTATTAAGATGGTCCCAGCACTTATTATCAGCCGTCCTTTATTGCGGTCGATTATTATCGATAAATATCCATATATTTTTATTGATGAAAGTCAAGATACAACAGAAGTAGTGGTTCAGGCCATGAAAGCAATTGAACGACAAGGAAGAGGAAAAATTTGCATAGGATTTTTCGGGGATCCAATGCAGAAAATTTATTCAAACGGCATTGGCGATACACCTCTTGAAGAAGGGTGGATAAGAATTGAAAAACCGGAGAACTTTCGATGCCCTGATAGCGTCCTTTCTGTAATTAACAATATACGAGCAGGTGGCGATGCCTTGGTTCAGGTTTCTGGCAAGGCCGGGATAGATGGAACAGCAAGGATTTTTATAATTCCTGCTGATGAACAAAGGAGTGAGCGCCTGCATGGTGTTAAGAAATGGCTGGCTGAATCGAACAAGGATCCACTCTGGCTTTCTGATGAGAAGGATGCCGATGTAAAAATTTTAGTTACTCTTCATAGGGTAGCTGCTTCCCGCTTGGGCTTTGCTGAGCTTTATGCCGCTTTTAATGATAATGACGCACCATCAGCACTTAAAACAGGGTTCAGCGATGGAAGCAGTTGGGCACTCGCCCCGGTCCTTTCTTACATTTTACCCTTGTACGAATTAGCAAAAAAAATGAAAGAATTTGAGATAATTACTTTTCTCAGGAAAAATTCACCCCTCCTTTCAGAAGAAAACATCAAAAAAATAAAAGTCGGCAAAATTTTGACAGAACTCAGTAATGCTGTCACTAAGCTTGTTGAGCTTATAGATTCTGTTGATTATACTGTAATTGAGGTGCTTTTACATACGAGAGAGAGTCAAATATTTCTCTTCGAAGATCGCCTTAATGATTTTTTGAATGCTTATGAGTCAGGTGTTCTGGCAAGCAAAGAAAGTCTTAGTGATGAAATGTTTAGATCATCTGATGCGATGATGGCGTTTTTCAGATGCCCAGCTTCTCAACTCGTTGCATACAAATCCTATATTGTTAACGAATCACCATTTGCGACACAGCAAGGTATTAAGGGAGCAGAATTTGCTCGAGTGCTCGCCGTCTTAGATGATGAAGAAGGACCACATATTATGTTTTCTTATAATAAATTTTTTGGTATCGATCCTCTTTCTGATAGGGATAGGGATAATCTAGCTAACGGGAGAGAAACAGTAATAGACCGAACAAGGCGATTATTTTATGTTATTTGTTCTCGTGCAACAAAAGACCTTGCAGTCGTAATGTATGCCGTTGACCCTGATGCTGTTTATCGACAAATTGTTTCAGAAGGACTTTTCCCAGAAAAGGACGTTATTGTGTTAGAATGAGAAAATTCTAAAAAATAAGTCTAAATTTATGTCAAAAGAAAACAAGGGTTGGCCTAGAAACGAATATACGGGCCCCTTAGGCGGCTTTTCAACAGGTCCAAGAGGCGGACTGTCTACAGGCCCTGGCGGAGGAGCTTCAACGGGTCCAGGAGGTGGTATGTCTACTGGCCCTGGTGGGGGGTTATCCACTGGTCCTGGAGGCGGTCTCTCTACAGGCCCAGGGGGTGGGCTTTCAACTGGACCTGGAGGAGGTTTGTCTACTGGCCCTGGTGGGGGCGGACCTGCCCCCATCTATAATGCCATTCGTAATTAGACTAATGCAGCCATTTTCTCCTGTTGAAGCCTTGCGAATTCATTCGGAGAAAGGTTTCCGAGTGAACTGTGCGGCCTATCCTCGTTATAGTCCCTGCGCCATTC
>JAIOIE010000031.1 GCA_019912665.1 Deltaproteobacteria bacterium | reverse complement strand
GAATGGCGCAGGGACTATAACGAGGATAGGCCGCACAGTTCACTCGGAAACCTTTCTCCGAATGAATTCGCAAGGCTTCAACAGGAGAAAATGGCTGCATTAGTCTAATTACGAATGGCATTATAGATGGGGGCAGGTCCGATCAAGAAATTGCAAAGGTAGGTGAGCTAAGAGCCAAGAACATTAGTAAGCCGGAATACAAAAAGTATGATGAAAGATACAGGGTACTGGAAAATTCCTTGCTCGAAAAATATGGAATCGCAATCATTGCTCTTGGACTTCACACTAATTTTGAGATTGAAACGAAATCCATGAAGAAAATAGAGCAGGTCTTAAACGAGACTATTTCAAAGTATAAAGACACCCTCACCTGTTTCGGTGAAGAAGCCGCCTACTCAAGATTGAAGGCATGTGAGAATTTTAAGCAAATGTGCGGAAATTATGGCTCAGATAATGGAGACATGTATTATTATGAATTAACTAAAGAATTGGAACTAAAGAAAATTGATGTGTCAGAAAATGATGCAGATCTGTATCAGAAGGAGGCCGACCTTAACATTAAGGGAGCGAATACTGTTCTAAAAGATACTTACCAGTTTTGCAGACTTCTAAGCCTAACCTCAAGTCCTTTCTCTCCAACTTCTATCAGAAAGGATGAGAATGGAATGGACTTCCTCTTTATAAAAGATTTTTGGGGCACCGTCTGGCCTGATCCCTCAACTTTTCAAAAAATATGTTTTGATGCAAAGCCTTCCGAACAGCGTGTGAAGCGCCTCCATGAATTGAAATCTCAATTTCCCAATCACTGGACTATTCAGCGATATTATGACGATTATAAAAAATGGTGGCCTGCCTGCCGAGAAACCGCAGCGGATCTTTGCAAAAACACCTATACTATAAAAGACCAGATAATACTATCCTATCCAACTGTAGCCTGTAAAAATCGTGAGGTTACGAGAGAAGATATTGAGAATGATCTTCGAATGATTGATTCTAAAGCTGAAAAACTGAAACATTCAACCTTACTGGATGAAATAGACGCATGTCAAAAAGCACATGACAGCGGCTTATTTTGGCGCTACGAAGAGCCAATACTTTCTGATAAATGTAAGAAAGAAGCCCCTCAAACTCCGAAGAAGAAAAAATGAAAATTCGATTTGTGGGATAGGGTAGCTCCCGAAAAGGACTGCAAACTCTCCTAATAATATGAGGTGACATGAAAGAGGAAACGAGAGAAGAAATTTATAAAAAGTACGAGGAGCTTGTTTATGGCAAAGAGGAAGCTGAACGGTTGGATAAAGAATTTAGAGAGTATTTGGATAGTATCCCTAAAACAAAAATCTCACAAAGACGCAAATCTGGGCCTATAACCATATCAGCACCAATGGATTTTGGCAGATCCATTCTTAAAATTACTTCTACGCCTAAGGAATGGGAAAACCTGTATAAAAGATTTTTAGCAAATCCAGAGCGTTTTGCATGGGATTTTTATTATGAGGTTATGGATCCTGTGCTAAAGGAGATTGGCAAAAAAACAGGCCGAGGTATTCATGGAGAGGGGCAAGATAAATTTACAAACGATATTAAAAGAATAGCAGTATGGCTTTATCAATATGTGTCTTATCAGCTCAAAATGCCGGATAACGAAAGGGCAAAAATATTTAATTTTGCGCTATTTGCCCTTGAAAAGAAAGGTTATTCAATCTTTTCAGTAAGCCCGCACAGGAAATCAAAAAGATATAATTCAAAAAATATTACTACTGCTTTAATGGAGAACAAGTATCAAATTGAAAGGAGAAAATACGGGATCAAGGTATGGGATGACCCAGATTATTTCTATGAAAAATATATATTAGCTTATCCCAGATATAAAGAGGTTAAAGAAGATTTTGTCAAGATGACCAGAGAAAAAGACGATGAGGCTTCATATCCTCCAATACCTTTAAGAGACATTTTAAATATTAAATAGCTTCTCAAACTAAATTGGTTTACTGATAACCCCTCCTGAAATTGCATTTTTGCGTTTTGGGCAGGGGTTTTCTCGTTATTTCGCTGGGCATATAATTCCCCATAACAACGAGTATGGAGGATATATGACCCGACAAATCCAGCCACAAATCACCAGCCTCAAAGACCTCTACATAAGCTCATACCTCAAGGCTAAAAGTTTTCCACTGCACGATGCAGACCTTGACCATCAAGGCCGGACGGTCTTTCACTTTGTGGAAACACCGGAGCTGAAAAGGGCCCTTATGGACTACTACGCAAACAATGCAATTGTAAGCCCTTCGGCTTTTATCGAGGCTTTCAAGTCCCTCCGCTCTTTAGCGTATAGCCTGTCAGACAAGAAAAATATGGAGAAAACAAAATATGGGAATACCCGCCCTTAAACTCTCACTGTCAGACAAACCAGGTATTATCGCCGTCCTTGAGCGTGAAGGCATAAGCCTTACTCAAAGGAGCCGATACTTCTGGGCCTGTTGTCCCTTCCATTCTGAAAAGACCCCTTCATTCAAGGTTGACCCTGATAGGCAAACCTTCTTTTGCTTTGGATGCCATAAAAAGGGAGATGCCATAGCCCTTGTTATGGAGCTTCACGGCCTTTCTTTCAAAGAGGCTCTTTCTTATCTCGATATCGAAAGGGGCCGTCCAGACCCGTTGCAAATATCTGAGAATAGGGAGAAGCGAGAGCTTACAGAGGCTTTCCGGGTATGGGAGAAAAATACAAGCGACAGTATAGCTTTGTTCCTAAGAAAATACCGCCAATTAAGGGCCACAAGGACTGTCTATACAGAAGCCGAACTTGTATTACTTGCACAGCTACAGGAGCGTTTTGACTACCTCGAATATATCTATGAAGAAGTTTTTTGTAAGAGTAACGATGAGGCGAAGCTGACTTTTTTTAAGGAGGAATACGGAATATGAAATGCGATGTAGGAGATGCGCTTTTGGAGCTAAAGAGGCGTGGGGCAATCGAGACCTTACAAGAGGAATCTCAGACCACTGAACCTGAGATAAATAAAACTTCTGAATGGCCTTTACCTGATGAAGCGATTTTTAATCGCCTTCCTGGAGAAATAACTAAAGCTATCGAGCCACACACAGAGGCCGATCCTATGGCCCTGCTTATTCAGTTTTTAGCCTTCTACGGCTCAATAATCGGAAGGGGTGCTTATTTTGAGGTTGAAGCAAATAAGCATTACGGGAATATTTTTCCTGTCCTAATCGGTGAAACCTCTAAGGGCCGCAAGGGAACCTCTGAAAAACATATTTCACGGCTGTTTTCAGCTATATCGCCTGAATGGAGTGAAAGGATTGTGTCTGGCTTGTCATCTGGCGAAGGGCTTATGTATGCAGTCAGGGACGAAGTAAGAAAAGGCGAAACAGTCATTGAAGAGGGAATTAAAGATAAGCGGCTTCTGGTTATCGAACCGGAGTTTGCAACAGTCCTCAAGGTTTTGGGTAGAGAAGGGAATACCCTTTCAGCAATTATCAGGCAGGCGTGGGATAGTGGCACATTAAGGACACTGGTTAAAAACTGCCCGATAAAAGCCTCTGATACGCATATCTCGCTTATTTCGCATGTCACCAAAGAAGAACTACTTAGATATCTCACGACAACAGAAGCGGCTAACGGATTCGCAAACAGGTTTTTATGGCTTTGTGTCAGGCGTTCTAAATGCCTTCCAAGAGGAGGGCAGATTCAGAAGGTTAATTTTGAACCTCTCCTAAAGAGGCTCCGAGCGGCTATTGATTTTGGGCAAAGCGCAGGAAAGATAGAACCTTCAGAGGAAGCCTGGAAGGCATGGGAGAGTGTTTACCCTGAGCTTTCAGAGGGGGAATCCGGCCTATTAGGGGGCGTAACATCGAGGGCCGAGGCACAGGCGATGCGGCTTGCGATGCTATATGCGCTATTGGATTGCTCTTATCACATAGAGGCTGATCATCTTACGGCGGGACTTGCTTTATGGGATTACTGCTATGCATCCGCAAAGTATGTTTTTGGAGATTCCTTTGGGAACTCTGTAGCAGACGAAATTTTAAACGCCTTGATAAGCAATCCGAAGGGGCTAACCAGAACGGATATTTATAACCTGTTTGGGCGACACAAAAAGGGCTCTGAGATAAGCAAAGCATTGGATTTTTTGCTCAAGAAAGGATTGGCAATCAAGGAGCAAATACAAACGGAAGGCAGAAGCATTGAGCTTTGGTTTGGCAAGAAAGCAGGCGAAAGCAGGAAGAGGCAAGTTGTTCTTTAGGCTTGCGCAAAAAGCGCATTATGCGCAAATACCTTCTTAATACGCTTAACACGCTTAATACGCAGAATGGAGAAAGAATGGGCTTTGCAGAAATCGCGAGAAAGACCCTGAGAGAGATAAAACGAGAGGAGGATTCTATTGTTAAAGAAAGCCCCATACCGTATTTCGGCCCAGATGGAGATATTACTATCCCATTCAATTCAGACCGCCGTTATCACTGGTGGATTGGCGGGCAGAGCGTCAAAGATACAATCGAGGAGTTAAAGGGGGCCTTCCATGCTTGATAAGCTACTGGAGAGGGCTAAAAATGCGGCCCTCAAACTGCTACAGGCCCTTATGACAGCGGGCCGGAGCTTGGGACTGGGACTTTAGGAGGGGCAAATGCCGAAGCCTACAAAGCCGGATATTGCGAAATTCAAGGTTATGAAAGATATGGGCCTTACGCCTAATGCCATTGGAAAACGGACAGGCTTTGATTCCAAAACAGTTAGGGCCTATCTATCCTCAGAGGTTTACGCTGATCCCGATATTCAGCAAATGATTGAACTCATAAAAGGCAAGGAGCTTAATGACCTTCACCTTATCGGGGGAAAGGCAAGGGCCGTGCTTAACGGCTATCTCGATTCAGTTATGAGAGGAGAGAAAGAACCAAACCCTGTTGCCATAGTAGCCATACAGGACAGGAGTTTTCAGCAAAGAAGGCTCCTTGAGGGCCTTAGCACGGAGAATATTGGAGTAAAGGGGCTTGTGGCTCATATCCAAACGGAAATCGAAGTAATCAGAAAAAGGAAAGAGGAGCTTTTGAGCGAGCTTGAGGATGCGGGGGAATAAGTCCTTTTTGTAAATTGTGGCCCAAAAGGGCCTACCTTCAAGTTAGATAAAAGAGGGGCTTTCCCCCTTCCCTGGCACCCCCGTAGGTTATAGGACAAGGTTAATTTTAACAAAAGGAGCCATGAAAATGAGGCCAAGAAAAATAGATGATGGTTTGCTTCTTAAGATGCTCAAAGAGGGCAGGAGCCAAACTGAGATTGCGAAGGAACTGGGCGTTTCCAATGTTGCCGTTCACAAGCGGATTAAAAAGATTGCCCCTCCTCCTTGCCTTGACCATCTTACGGATAAACAGAGGGCCTTTGTTGTGGCAATCGCACAAGGCACCTCCGCAACCGCTTCCGCTATGGGGGCCTATGATGTTAAGGACAGAAATTCAGCTAAGGCAATCGCTCACGGCCTTATGAAGCACCCTGAGATTGAGGACAGCATAAAAGCCCTTATGGAGTATCACGGGCTTACGAAATCCTATCGCATAGGCAAGCTGAAAAGCCATGTAGATAACACAGACCCGAATATATCTCTTAAGGCCCTGGATATGAGCTTCAAACTGGATAGCTCCTATCCCCCTACAAGGAATATCAACCTGAATGTAGAGGCCGATTTATCGCCGGTGGACTTATCTAAGTACAGACGGAATTAACTTTGATAGAAAACGGGATGCGCCCAGGGAAGGGGTTAAGGATACATGGCTGAAAAGCCAATCCTCCCCCCTGCCCCCTTGAGGGCACGAAACCAATGAAGTTTTGGAATATGGGCACAGTCAAGGCACATAGGGTAAATAAAGGTTGAAAGAACAATCAATTACAAAGGCGCACGGGATTGAGAATCCCAAGCGTGAACCCCTTAAAAAGAGGCTCTTTACCATTCCAGAGGCTTCCGTTTATCTGGGGCGGTCTGTTCCTTCCGTGCGTGAGCTTATCTGGGCCGGTAGCCTGCCCTGTGTGAAAGCTGGCAAAAGGATTCACCTTGATATATATGACCTCGATAAATGGATTGAGGCCCACAAGACCCGATACACTTTTTAGGCAGTCCTTTTTATATGCAGGGAAAAGAAAGGAGTTTACATTAAGTTGTTGACAATAATATGCCAATGGTATATATAAGTTCCATCTCTTAGTGTGGGAGGCTTGATATGGTCAAAGAGACTGAGGATATCTCGCCGGATGAAAATAATTGCTATGAGTGTGGCTCGCTCATATCTGAAAAAAGACATTTTTGTGATAAGGATTGTTCCATGGATTTTTTTAAAAGATTTCAGAATATGGATGATGCTCGAAGGGAGCTGTCAAAAATAACAAAACATAGAAAAAAGAACAAAATGCCGCATTATAAAAGAGATAAAAATATTATAAAAGTTGGTGGAGTATTTGAGATGGATAAGTTTGAATATGAAAAGATGAAAGAAGCACAAAAAGAAAAGAGCACAAAGAAAGATTAATTAAAAAAATTTTGAGTTTGAACTAATGATGCCATCTGAACTTTTATACTGGAGAAAAAAGAACCGCTATTCCCAAATTTCACTCGGAAAGACTTTGGGTGTAAGCACGATAACGGTTTACAGGTGGGAAAAGGGTATGAGGGAAATACCTCCATTCCTTCACCTTGCACTTAAATATCTCGAATTGAAAGGGGGTGAACAAAAGAAGGTTAAAAAGAAAAAAACAGCGCCTCTTTAAAGGAGAACCGTATGCTAAAAAGGAGCCTTCTAATAGCTACATTTTTATTTGCCTTTTCAACGCAAGCACAAGCAGGAGAACCAGGAGATTATCAGCTTGTATCAGATAATGGAAGTACATTTATGCTGAATACTAAGACTGGTGCGCTTTGGGAAATCAGAACTTCGAGAATGGGAAAAAATGAGGACATAATGATTAAATATGCTGCACCAGTCACAGTACTTAATTCTGATAAGGAGGTGATTCGTTTTTTGGTTGAACAGGCCGAATTGATTAAAAAGCTCGGCGAATAGTATGAAAGGAGGCGAATCAATGGGCAGTATCTACAAGAGAGGGGAGATTTACTGGGTTAAGTATTACAGGGCCGGAAAGCCCTATCGGGAAAGCTCCCACAGCGAGAAGGAGACAGACGCAAAGAGGCTCCTTAAGCTCCGTGAAGGGCAGATAACCGAAAACCGTTTCCCTGGGCTTAGGGTTGAAAGGGTGCGCTTTGACGAGCTTGCCCTTGACCTTGTGAATGACTATAAGGTGAACGGCAAGAAGTCCCTCGACAGGGCAGAGAGGAGCGTCAAGCACCTTACGAAATACTTTGAAGGCGTAAGGGCCGTTGACATTACCACGGACAGGATCAGGGCCTATATCCTTCAGAGGCAGGATCAGGACGCAGAGAACGGGACTATAAACCGTGAGCTATCGGCCCTGAAAAGGATGTTTCGCCTTGCCTGTCAAATGACCCCTCCGAAGGTGATTAACCCTCCTCATATCCCACACCTGAAAGAGAACGGCGCAAGGACAGGGTACTTTGAGCATAAGGAGTACCTTACCTTTAAGAACGCCTTGCCCTCTTACCTTAAGCCCGTGGTGATAACGGCCTACCATACGGGAATGAGGAAAGAGGAGATTCTTTCCCTTCAATGGCCCCAGGTGGACTTGATAGAGGGCAAGATAACCTTGAAGGCAGAGGATACGAAGAACGGCGAATCGAGGATTGTCTTCATGGAGGGTGAGCTTTTAGAGGCAATCCGCTTCCAGAGGGCCGCAAGGGATAGCAAGTTTCCGAAATGCCCCTGGGTTTTCTTCGGAGAGGCAGGGGAGCAAATAAGGGACTTCAGAGGGGCATGGGCTAAAGCTTGTAACGATTCAGAGCTTGAGGGCAAGCTGTTTCACGATTTCAGGAGGACAGCCGTTAGGAACATGGTAAGGGCCGGAATCCCTGAAAGGGTTGCCATGATGGTATCAGGCCATAAGACCCGGAGCGTCTTTGAAAGGTACAACATAGTAAACGAGGACGATCTGAAAAGGGCTTCAAAGAGGGTTACTGAATACCATGAAGAAAAGGCCGTGACTCTTTCAAAAGGGCACAATTTGGGCACAATTGAGGCACAGAAGCCCACAATTGAGCAGGAAGGAGAACGGGTAATACACTAAGCTATTCGGAAAACGAGGGGTTAAAAGGTATTGAGAATTAGAGGCTTGTAATCAAATCATTGTTCTTGAAAAGCTGGTGCCCGAGGCCGGGGTCGAACCGGCACGGTGTTGCCACCTCGGGATTTTAAGTCCCGTGCGTCTGCCAATTCCGCCACTCGGGCCTTTTTTGGTGGAAGCATTGCAGATTCGTGAAAAATAACAGAAATAGAGCGCACTGTCAACATCCGGCGGCCCTGCCTCTCGTATTGCCCGCCAAAAAACCCATTGCCCTCGCTTGACAATCCCAAAACTGCTGGTAGAGTTCTTGAAATTCCCGGACCTGACCTTCATCAGGTCTCGGATAATTTCAGCCCCCGAGGCCATTGATGAGGAAGTCTCTTTTTGCCCTTGCAGCCGCGTTTTCTTTTTTCGTGCTGTCGCTCTTTATCCCTTGCGAATCCTCGGCCGTGCCCGCTTTTTCGCGGCAGACCGGTATGGCTTGCAATTCCTGTCACTTCCAGCACTTTCCGACCCTCAACTCCTTTGGCCGCGCCTTCAAATCCGGAGGATACACCATGACCGGCGGCCAGAGCATGATCGAGGGGGACTTTCTCTCGCTCCCCTCGGTTCTGAACGCCTCCTTCGTCACAAAGGTGCGATATCAGAAAAGGGACGGCGACTCTAACCACCCGGACGCCACTGCCGAAGACCAGGAGCTTAACAAGGGGCAGCTCCAGTTCCCTGACGAGGCCGCCCTCCTCCTTGGCGGCAGGGTCGGCGAGCACGCAGGCTTTCTCCTGGAGGCGTCCCTCAAGGACGGGGATTCGCGGTTCACGTCTTTCAAGATTCCGTTCGTGTACGTAACCGAAGCAGTGAATTTGAACGTAATCCCGTTCACGACGGACGGCTTCGGGCCGGCATACGGCCTTGAGCTCCTGAATACAGGGGCATTGAGGCTCCAAAGGCCAATCGAGCACCGCACCGAAATATCCGCCCAGCAGTATATCGGTGCCGCAACAGCAGCAACCGGAATCACCCTTGCCGCAGCTCACCAGCTATGGTTCGCGAACTATACGCTCTGGTCTAACGAGCACTCGCCGGAAATATCCTCGGGCCCATATCTCCATTACGGCAGGATAGCTTTCACTCCTGCCTTCGAGGGGTGGGACCTCGGCATAGGCGCCCAGATATGGGCGGGCAAGGAGGCAAACCTGAGCGCTGACCCGGACGACGAGACCGCGGTCATCGTCACAAGGAAAGAGGCCGACGCGTGGGCGGTTGACGCTCAGGCTCAGGGCACAGTGGGAGCGTTTCCCCTTGGCGTCTATCTTACTTATGCGAGGGCAGCCAAATCTAACGGGCTGCCAGGCGAAGGCGGGAACATTTTTAATGAAAACCAGGACAAAGCCAGAAAGGCATGGACGGCGCTGGCCGAGGTCGGCGTGGTGCCGGGCAAGCTCACCGCAGCGGCGGCTTACCGTCATGGAAGGAGCGGCTCAACCGGAGACGACGAGGACAACGCCACCACTCTCGGGCTCGTGTACACCCCACTTCAGAACATTCAATTCCAGCTCGACTCCACATGGTATTCCGGGTCCGGCGGGCCGGGCCCTGAGAGCGGCGATAACCTTACCACCCTGATGCTCTTCGCGGCCTTTTAGGCTCGGCCCATTAAGGAAGGCACCTGTCCTACCCTCTTTAATTCTTAACCGCAGGGCCATTGCATTCGAATGGCTCAAAAGGACTCCGAAGACCTTAAAGCTGACCAAAGTCCCGATGCCCTTGCCTCAATCTTTCCCAGGAAGTACTCATGCATAATTGATAGCACGTGATGCGGAAGCTATCCGGCGCGCCCCTCGAATCAAGGCACATAGGGCCGTATCCGAGGCGGTCGATTTATCTTGCTGGCAAGGTAAAAAACCGCAGAAGCGTAATCATTAGCTTTTTCTGATCGCCTTACCGAACCTATTTGGCCACCTTCACAGTGACCTTGGCGCTTTTCGAAGTCGCGCCGTAGTCATCCTTTATATTGTAGTAGAAGTAATCGAAGCCGGTGAAACCGGCTGCCGGGGTGAACGTTACCGTACCATCTTTGTTATTTACAACCGTGCCGCCCCGTCCCGGCTTGCTCAGGATCGTAACGCTCTCCTTCACGACAGTCCCGTCGATGTCATAATCGTTTGCGGCAACGTCTATCAAGACCGGCGTGTTGACTGCGGTGGTCGCATAGTCCACTACAGCTACCGGGAGCTTGTTCGATTTCACGCTGACCGTGACCCTTGTCGTGTTGCTCAAGTCCATGCCGTCGGTAGCCTTGTAATAGAACCTGTCGCTTCCGCTGAAGCCGGGATTCGGCGTAAATGTCACGGTGTTGTCGGGGTTTATCGTAGCCGTGCCGTTGGGGGGCGGGATGGTTATGGCCGCCACGCTAAGCGGGTCTCCATCCGCGTCGACGTCGTTTTCGAGCACAGGTATGACTACCGGCGTGTTGAAGTCGGTCGACGCGCTGTCCTGGTAACCGACCGGCGCGGTATTGGATTCCCTGTCAACACTTATACTCACAGTCGCCGTATTACTCTCCGCTCCTCCGAAGACGGCCTTATAAGTGAACGAATCAATTCCTGAATAGCCCGGCCCCGGAGTATAGATAAAAGAGCCGTCGGGGTTGAGAGTAAGGCTTCCGTTTGCCGGTCCGGTTACGAGCTGGGCTGTCAAATCCCCCTCGCCAGAGTCATTTCCGAGCACA